>CANHPI010000113.1 GCA_947462425.1 Bacteroidota bacterium | reverse complement strand
GCCTTAGTAATTGCCTCAACATCTACATAAGGTAATTGTAATACTTTATCAATATGAATTTGCATTAAATCATCACGTTGCTGGTAAGTTCCTAATTGGTTTACATCGCAATAGGTGAAGTTTTCGTTATCAGCTAATTTTAAAATATATTTTCCTTCGCTGTCGCTGATAAATTCACCTTTATTATTCAATAATTTTAAGGCATTCCATTGTTTAGGATTGTGACTTGCTGTTAAAATAATACCGCCATCGGCATTTAATTCGGTAACAGCAATTTCAACAGTTGGGGTGGTACTTAAACCTAAATCAATTACATTAATGCCTAATCCAACTAATGTTCCGCAAACAATATTATTTACCATTAATCCTGATAATCGAGCATCGCGGCCAATTACAACTGTTGCTTTTTTAGTGGGGTCTTTTGCTAAAATCCAACTCCCATAAGCGGATGCAAATTTTACAATATCTAAAGGACTTAATCCATCACCTGGCTTACCACCAATGGTTCCTCTAATTCCTGAAATACTTTTTATTAAGGTCACTTTATTTTTAATTTATATTCAAACAAATATACCATAAGGTCTCAGACTAAAATCAACTATTTTTCTACAAAATACAATTATTATTGTTAAAAATTAACCAATAAAATGTGGTTTTAAAGCTTAAATTTGCCATTAATAAAGAAAGAGCATATAAATGAGCGAATTTGAAGGAGACGGTCCTAATAACCAAGATTTCGAAAAGAGTTTAAAACGATTCGAGGACATGGTTTCTTCTGGTGCACATCAGTTTTTTGATGTAGATGAATTAGAAGATGTTATTGACTATTATATGCAATGGTTTAATTTGGAAATGGCAAAAAAAGCCATTGATTTTGCGCTAGATCATTATCCTTATTCAACATCTTTAAAAATTAAATTAGCTCAATATTTATCTTCTCAGCATAAAACACATGAGGCACTTTTATTATTAAATGAAGTGGAGCAGGTTGAAAGTAGTAACAGTGAGTTATATATGACACGCGGTTATATTTACAGTCAAACTGGGTTGACTGAGCAAGCAATTGAAAATTATAAAAAAGCATTACCTCTATCTGAATTTAAAGATGAGGTGTATGTTGCAATTGGTATTGAATTTTTAAATGATGATAAGGCAGAAGATGCGTTGTATTATTTAAAGAAAGCTATCAAAGTAAATTCTGATAATGATATTGCCTTAAACGAATTATCTCTATGTTTTGAGATGACCGGAAAGAGTGAAGAAGCCGTGTCTTTTTACGAAAGTTATATTGAAGGAAAACCTTATAATCATTTTGCTTGGTTTAACCTGGGAATTAGTTATAATCGTTTAAGTTTATTTGAAAAGGCAATAGATGCTTATGATTATGCAATTGCCATTAAAGATAATTTTTCGTCAGCTTACTTTAATAAAGCTAATTCATTAGCTCAATTAGATAGGTATATTGATGCGATTGAAGTTTACAGAGAAACGTTTAAGCATGAAGAGCCTGATGCGAGTACCTATTATTATATTGGTGAGTGTTACGAAAATTTAAATCAATATGAAGATGCTTTAGTTAATTATAATAGGGCCATTAAATTAGATGCTGCTCATGCAGATGCTTGGTTAGGTATTGGTATTGTTTTGGATTATCAAAACAGAATTACAGAAAGCTTACATTACATTAAAAAAGCTATTGAAATAAATCCTAACATGCCTGAGTATTGGTATGTGTTTGCCGAAGTTCAGCATAAATTAGGTTTTTTGGAAGAGTCTGCCTCAGCATATCTTAGAGTAATTGAATTGGGCTATGATGAGTTTGATGTGTATATAGATTATGCTAAATTGTTATACGATGGAGAGTATTATAAAGATTGTGAAAAAATATTAGCAGAAGGCATTCAAAAATATCCTGATACTCCTGAATTATATTATCGTATGAGTGGATTGCAAATGGAGTTGGGAAGAAAACAACAGGGTATGGTGTTTTTAGAAAATGCCCTTGAAATGGATTATGAAAAACACACTGAATTATTGGAATATTTGCCAATATTAGAACAAGACGTTGCGGTAATGCAATTAATACAATCATTTAAAAATAAACTTTTATAATTTAAAAATAAATTAAACAGATAGAAACATAGAAATGCGATTGTTGAATAACTTAAAGATAGAAAACACGTTTTTACATACAGAGTTCTATGTAAAAAGCGAAGCTCTAATCTTTGAGTTCTTTTAATAAGCAAAAAACTATGTAACTATGTGGTTTAAAAAAATACAGTTAATATTATTAAACACTAATAACTCATAGAACTATGCCAAATTATAATGTAAACTTATCACATTTACCCGAACGTACAGAAAGACCAAGATCAAGCGGTTTAACCATGGTAATGGATAAAGGAATATCGTTAAAACATGCCGAAGATTTTGTAGAAAATTACTCAGACTATGTTGATTTTGTGAAATTAGGTTTTGGCACCTCCGTGATGTCTAAAAATGTTAAGGAAAAAATTAAAATTTATCAAAAAGCTGGTATTAAAACATACTTGGGCGGTACTTTATTCGAAGCTTTTGTAGCCAGAGGTAAATTTGATGATTATCAAAAATTTATTGAATCTTATGGCTTAGATACCGCTGAGGTTTCTGATGGAAGCATCAATATGGATCATGATAGTAAATGTAATTTCATTAGTAAATTATCTAAAAATTTTACGGTTTTATCTGAAGTTGGTTCAAAGGAAGAAGGTATCATTATTCATCCTGCAAAATGGACAAGTATGATGAAAGCAGAGTTAGAAGCAGGTTCTTTTAAAGTAATTGCTGAAGCCCGTGAAAGTGGTACGGTTGGCATTTTTCATAAAAACGGGAGTGCTCATTCTCTATTAATTACACGTATTACTAATAAAATAAAAGTGGAAGATATTATTTGGGAAACTCCTCAAAAATCTCAACAAGTTTATTTTATTAATTTATTTGGCGCTAATGTAAACGTTGGTAATATTAGTGTGGATGATGTTATTCCTTTAGAAACATTGCGTATTGGTTTACGCGGTGATACTTTTTTTAATTATTTGCCAGAAGGAACAAAAGATAAAGTATTTTAATTACCTGAATATAAAAGAGGATTAAAGAGAAACAACACTAAAATAATTTAAAAACATAAAATGAAAGAAGTATCAGTACAAGAATTAAAACAATTAATTGATGAGAAAAAAGATTTTCAATTAATAGATGTTCGTGAAGAATATGAATTTGACGAAGCTAACATCAAAGGTGAATTAATTCCAATGGGTGAAGTAATGGATAATCTTGAAAAAATATCAAAAGATAAGCAAGTTGTTGTTCATTGCCGCAGCGGAAAGCGCAGCGCAACTGTTATTAGCGCTTTAGAAAGTCAGCATGGTTACACAAACCTTTATAACTTAAATGGAGGCATTTTAGCCTATATTGAAGAAATCGGACTTTAAAAAAATGTTGTTTGATATAAGTTGTTTGTTTTTTGAGTATTTTCTAACTAAATAAACAACACATTTCAAACAACTAAAAACTTAACTCTAATAATATATATATTTATGATAGAATTATTTAAGCACATTTTACATTTAGATTTTGATTGGTTATTTGCCAATTTTGGAACAGCAATATATATTGTTTTGTTTTTAGTAATTTTTATTGAAACTGGGTTAGTGGCCATGCCATTTTTGCCAGGTGATTCATTATTATTTACAGCTGGATTGTTTGCACGGACAGGACATTTAAATATGGCTTATCTTTTAATTTTATTATTTATTGCTGCTGTATTGGGCGATAACTGTAATTATTGGATTGGTAGAAAAATAGGGATTAAGATTTTTGATTTAAAATTGAAAGGCCGAACTTTAGTTAAAAAAGAATACCTAGATAAAACTCATTTGTTTTTTGAAAAACACGGAACTAAAGCAATTATCATGGCTCGTTTTGTGCCTTTTGTTAGAACCTTTGCTCCCTTTGCTGCAGGTGTTGGTGAAATGGACTACAAAAAGTATTTAGCTTATGATGTATTGGGAGGTGCTTTATGGATAGGTGGTTTAACAACGGCGGGTTATTTATTAGGTGAAGTTGAATTTATCAGAAAGCATATTGATTTAGTTTGTCTTGGTATTATTGGTCTTTCTGTATTACCTATTTTTATAACAATGATCAAAAATAAATTCAGTAAAGCTTAATACATTAAACAATGTTTAATTAAAAAGGAGCGATGATTCGCTCCTTTTTAATTAAATTATAAAATTTTAGTTAAAATAAAAACATCCTATTTTACTAAAACTTTACCTGTAACTTTAAATTAAGTGTTCTTCGTGTCAGGTAATTTGGTACAGCATATTGCCTGTTAGTTACATCTGTTACCCAGGTATAAGACACAGTATTGTCTATTTGTAGTAAATTGAAAATTTCAACACTAATAAACATACCTTGTACATGATGAAATGGATTTTTCTTTGGTAATGGTTTATCTTCTTTAATAATTTGGTAAGCAAAACCTATATCAACTCTTCTATAGGGTGGCATTCTAAATATTTGTTTCCAACGCTCGTGCCCCGGAGGACCAAAAGGTAAACCTGTACCAAATTGCATATTTAAATACATTTTACAAGAGGGCAGTTTTGGAATATAGTCCTGAAAAAACATACCAAAGGTAATACGCTGATCGGTAGGGCGAGGGATGTAACCTGGATTTACAACACTACTATCTACTGCTTTTGTATCAAACGTATAACCATTAATGATGCTGTCACCGGCGGCATTAAAATAAGTCACTTTTCTATCGTCGCTGAGATTTTCCATAGTTTTTAAAAAACCAATTGTAGCCCACGATTCTATTCCTTTAATAAACTCACCATTAATTCTTAAATCACCACCTGTGGTATAACCAACCGAATTATTTTTAGCAAAATAACGAATACGCGTATTATCAATTTCATAAGGAATTAAATCTTTCATTTCCTTATAATAACCTGCTAAAATAACTTTAAAAGGTCTGCGCCATAATCTGAAATTATAATCGCCCGACAATAAATAATGAACAGATTGTTGTGCTTTAATTGTTGGATTTAATTTCCCGTCAAAGCCACGCATCTCTCTGTAAAAAGGTGGTTGATAGTAATACCCCCAAGATGCTTTAAATACCATATCCTCTTTCCAGTTGGGTTTATAGGATAAGGTAATTCTTGGCGAAACAACCATTTGTTTGTTATAGTCCCAATAATTTGCTCTTGTTCCAACAGTAGTTGTAATAGTAGATGAATCACGTAATTGTTTACTAAACGCATATTGAACGTAACCTTGAATACGGTTAGTTTCTAAATTTATTTTTGTTTTTACAACATCTATTAAATTAATTTCATTTGGATTATAAGGGCTTACATATCCAGCCGAATCAATAGTGCGCCACTCGCTTAATTTATCTTCTATAATTTCGCGTTGATAACGAGCTCCCCACAATAATTCACTATTGCTATTAATAATGCGAGTTCCTTTGTGTTCAATATTTAAAACGGTAGCATCAATTCTGTTTCTTCCGTTATTTAAAAAAGTACCGACACCTCTATTAAAAGCTACTTGTCCAAAATTATCTTTACCAAAATCTGCTTCTAACTGGTCAATGTAATACTGCCCTTGTACCGTATATTTTTCCTCTTCATTTGCTTTGTATGCTGACGTAATTAATTTTAATTTAGTTTTTGAGTTAGGTTTAAATGTTGTAGATAAACCACCCATCATAGTTGTATATTGCGTTAACTCTTGCCCATCAAAATAGATGCTTAACTTAACGGCGTTATTAACGGTACCAAAGGTTGTTTCTCTGTTTGCAGGAATTACCAGATATTGGTTATTTGCAACATTCCCTAAAAATTCTACACTCCATTTTTCATTTAATGTGAAGGTGATGAAAGTTTGTACATCATAAAAACGAGGACGATATTCGCCTCTGGTATCCATGCTTTTTAATAAATAAGCATTTGATTTATATCTTGATCCAAGACTCCAAGCCGCTATTCTATTTTTTGAAACACCTTGTAAATGAAGACTTCCTCCTAATAAACTACCACTTATAGTTCCAGCAAATTTTAAAGGTTTCTTATAAGTAATATCCAATACCGATGACATTTTATCGCCATACTTAGCTTCAAAACCACCCGCCGAAAAATTAATATTGCTTACCATATCGGGGTTTGCAAAACTTAAACCTTCTTGTTGTCCGCTTCTTGCTAAAAACGGACGATAAACTTCAATATCATTTACATACACCAAGTTTTCGTCAAAATTTCCGCCACGAACAGAATAGCCACTAGTTAATTCGTTATTACTGCTGACACCAATTTGTGTTTTAATAATATCTTCAATATTTCCGGAAGGACTGGGAATATAAAAAATGTTCTTTGGATCAATTCGAGTAATTTCAGTGGTTCTATTTTCAGAAACAATATCAACCACGCCAATCGTATTTTTAGCTGCTAGCCTTGGGTTGTAGGTTATTTTTTCGCCATTTTTTAAATTATATTTTTGATTAACTTGAATATAACTGATATTGTAAATAGACAGCGTAATATCTTTATTTGCAGGAACGGTTAAAGTATAACGACCGTTAATATCAGTTGAAGTAAAAAGTGAAGCGTTTTCTAAAATAGCAATTTGCACATCAGGAATTGTGATGCCATCTTCATCTTTAATAATACCCGAAATGGTAGCTGTTTGCCCTAAAGAAACAATTCCAATTAATAATAGAATGAAAGTATAATATTGATTTTTTAGCACAAGTTTTAATAACGGAAGTATGCTACAAATATTGCAAAAAGAAATGGAATTATAGTCTGATTTGAAACTCTTAAAATTAATACAAAAGTAAGCGATTACCTAATTTTTAGCTTCCCCTTTCGCCATGCATCAATAAATTGAGCCCAAGCTACCGGGTTTAGCAAACTTACACTTGGATATTGCCCAGCTTGATATAAACGAGTGTATTGTTGTTGCATTCGCACCCGATAATTAGCAGCTGCATCCATGGAGCCGCCTTTAATGGATGCTCGCACATCTTCGTTATCCATATTTTTATAGGCGCGCTCAATATCGGTATCGCTTAAATCTAAATTAAGAATAGCACGCTTAAACTGTTCTTTACTAGGCCATGGAAAAACGTTAACCTGTGCTAATTGAATGGTATCTTTTGTTAAAATTTGAATAATAGAGTAGTGTTTTCCAGTAAGGGTATCAGATAAATTATAAACCTTATTTTTATGATTGATTGAGAAAAACTGCATCTCATCGCCTGGTGTTGCAACAATTGTAAAGAAACCATAAAAATCACTTACTGTGCCCGATCGGGTGCCTTTAATCATAATAGAAACAAAGGGTAGGGGTTGTAAACTATCATCCAAAACAACACCTGAAATTTGAATGTAATTTTCAGAAGCACCGTTTTTTACAGGCGTTGTTTGAGAAAGAAGATTAATTGAAATGCAAAATAATGTAAAAAAAAATAGTTGCTTCATAAGTGCCAATATTGATAATTTGTATCTTTTGTAAAAATAGTATTTTATAAAAGTAAAGGAAGTAAATAAACATAAATTAACAAACAATAGGAATGATTAATCTCAGCTTAGGAAGTTATATTATTTTAGGAGTTCCTCTACAAAATCTTGAAGCGGAAGTTATTAAATCAGAAACAGACCTTGGCCAATGGCACTGCCCCAAAAAAACTAACCTCTGCTCAATTCAATAACTGTAATTTCAGGCCAAATACCTAAACGCCCCGGATATCCTAAAAATCCTAAGCCTCTATTAACATACAAATATTGATCGTCTTGTTTATACAATCCCGCCCAATATTTATAAATATATTGAGATGG
>CANHPI010000112.1 GCA_947462425.1 Bacteroidota bacterium | reverse complement strand
TAGGATTAACAACCTTATGGACGGCTCCAAGCATGATGATGTCAAAATCACCATTAAAAATTGAATTAAAGCACCAACCAGGAGTAAAAGATGGTACTTACGCACCTGGAGAAACAGATATACAAGTTGGTTTTAAACTAATTGTGAATTAATTTAATAAAGACAAACAGATTAATTGAACTATTGTAAATTAATGTCTTAATTAATTTGTTTGTCTTTTTTGGTTTTAAAATTTGGTTTTATAAAAAAGGTTGCCTTAGAAGTGTTACCTCATAAAACAACCTAATTAATAAACTTAGTCATATTAAGATTCACATTTGGCGATGCAGCGTGAAATAACAAAAAGTTAAATCACACAAGAGTCTTATAAAACATAAATTTAATTTTATAAAAGTAATGAATAATCAAGTAGCAAAAAAACTACCTGTTACTGTGTTGAGCGGTTTTTTGGGTGCCGGAAAAACAACACTTCTCAACCATATACTTCACAATAAAGAAGGTTTAAAAGTAGCAGTTATTGTAAACGACATGAGCGAAGTGAATATTGATGCTCGTATAATTAATGAACAAAATATATTATCAAGAACAGAAGAACGTTTGGTTGAAATGAGCAACGGATGCATTTGTTGTACTCTTAGAGAAGACCTAATGATTGAAGTTGAAAAATTAGCTAAAGAAAATAAGTTTGATTACCTTTTAATCGAAAGTACTGGAATTTCGGAACCAATTCCTATTGCACAAACTTTTTCGTTTGTAGATGAAGAGCAAAATATTGACTTATCGCGTTTTTCAAAAATTGACACAATGGTAACGGTTGTTGATGCCTATAATTTCTTTCAAGATTTTTCAACTGCAGAAAACATACAAGACCGTAACTTAAATGAAAGCGATACAAATGATAGGAGAACTATTGTTAATTTATTAACGGATCAAATTGAATTTGCTAATGTCATCATTTTAAATAAAGCAGATTTGGTTTCAAAAAACAATTTGCTCCAATTAAAAGCCTTGCTAAAAAAACTAAATCCTGACGCAAAAATATTAGAAAGTTCATTTAGTAAAGTTCCTTCAAATGAAATATTAAATACAGGCTTATTTGATTATGAAAAGGCATCACAATCTGCTGGATGGATTAAAGAATTAGATAATGAACACATTCCGGAGACAGATGAATACGGAATTAGTTCTTTCGTATTTAAAAATAAAAGACCTTTTCATCCCGAACGTTTTTGGACCTTTATTAACGATAAATATCCAGATACAATTATAAGAAGCAAAGGTTTATTTTGGTTAATCTCAAGACCCGACTCAGCAATTAATTGGAGTCAGGCTGGTGGCAGTTTAAGAGCAGAGCCCGCCGGGACTTGGTGGTGTAGCATGCCTTTTAGTGAACGCATCACTTTTTCTAGCTTCCTTGATAATCAAAAAAGTATTGAGCAAAATTGGGATAAAACTTATGGGGACAGATTAAATGAACTTGTAATTATTGGTCAGGATTTAAACAAAAATCAAATTATCGTACAATTAGAATCATGTTTATGTTCAGATTACGAAATAAAAAAATGGCAAGAAGGCAATACTTATACCGACAATTGGCCAATTTAATTTGTAATCTTAATTAAAAGACTTACACAATCCTTCTTGCAATTTTCTCTAGAAAACTTTTTGAGTGAAGATGACTTAATAAAAGTTTTTGGTCAAAAAAATAGCCTCTCAATATTGAGAGGCTATTTTAAAAATTAATCTTTATTATAATCCCAAGTTTCCATAAACTTGGTAGTATAGTTTCCTGCTTTAAAATCTTCGTTTTGCATTAATTTAATATGAAAAGGAATAGTTGTTTTTACACCTTCAATTACATATTCGCTTAAGGCGCGCAACATTTTTGCAATTGCTTCCTCACGCGTTTGCGCAACAGTTATTAATTTACCAACCATACTATCGTAATTAGGAGGAATAGTGTAACCGCTGTAAACGTGAGAGTCTACGCGTATACCGTGCCCACCGGGTGTATGTAAGGTTGTAATTTTACCTGGAGAAGGCGTAAAGTTTTTAAAAGGATCTTCTGCATTAATACGGCATTCGATAGCGTGTAATTGAGGATAATAGTTTTTACCGGAAATAGGCACACCAGCTGCTACTAAAATTTGTTCACGTATTAAATCGTAGTTAATTACTTCTTCAGTTATAGGATGTTCTACCTGAATACGGGTATTCATTTCCATAAAATAGAAGTTACGGTGTTTATCAACCAAAAACTCTACAGTACCCACACCTTCATAACCAATAGATAAGGCAGCTTTTACAGCAGCATCTCCCATTTGCTCTCGCAGTTCAGGAGTCATAAATGGAGAAGGCGTTTCTTCCACTAGTTTTTGGTGACGACGTTGCACTGAACAATCTCTTTCACTTAAATGACATGCTTTACCGTGTGCGTCACCTACAATTTGAATTTCAATATGACGAGGTTCTTCAATATATTTTTCCATATACATGGCGCCATTACCAAAAGCAGCAGTTGCTTCGTGTGTTGCACTATCCCATGCATTTTGAAAGTCTTCTTCTCTCCAAATAATACGCATTCCTTTTCCACCACCACCAGCAGTCGCTTTAATAATTACAGGATATACAATTGATTTGGCTAATTCAATACCTTGTTCAACATTTTCTAATAAACCAACCGAACCTGGCACACAAGGCACGCCTGCAGCTATCATCGTAGCTTTAGCATTACTTTTATCTCCCATTTGATTAATCATTTCAGGAGAGGCTCCAATAAATTTAATTTTATTTTGGCGACAGATTTCTGAAAACTTTGCATTCTCACTTAAAAAACCATAACCTGGGTGTATAGCGTCTGCATTAGTAATTTCGGCAGCAGCAATAATGTTTGCCATGTTTAGGTAACTATCTTTACTTGGCGGTGGACCAATACACACTGCCTCATCGGCAAATTTAACGTGTAATGATTCTTTATCAGCAGTTGAATAAACAGCTACTGTTTTTATTCCCATTTCTTTACAAGTTCTTATCACACGTAAAGCAATCTCGCCACGATTGGCAATTAATATTTTTTTAAACATTTATTTAGATTTAAAGTTTAAAGTTTAAAATTTAAGATATTTTAATCTTATCATCTTAAACTTTCAATATTGAATTACTATGATGGATCAACAAGAAATAATGGCTGATCATACTCAACAGGAGTAGCATCATCAATTAATACTTTAACGATTTTTCCTTTTACTTCACTTTCAATTTCGTTAAATAACTTCATTGCTTCAATGATACAAACTGGTTTTCCAATTGTAATTTCATCTCCAACATTAACAAAAGGTGGTTTATCAGGACCAGCAGAGCGGTAAAAAGTACCAATCATTGGTGATTTTACTGTTATGTATTTTGAATCGTTAGATGGAGCTGCTGCAGGTGTAGCAACTGGAGTTACGTTTTCTGCAACAGGAGCGGCTGCCATAACTTGTGCAGGAGCTGGTGCGGGTGCATATTGCATGGGCGCATTTTGATAAACAACTGGAGCTGCTTGTTTACCAGTTTTTATTACAATTTTTATTTCCTTTGTTTCTAGTTCAACTTCATTTACTCCGCTTTTTGAAACAAATTTAATTAAATCTTGAATTTCAGTTAATTTCATTTTTTAATGTTTTAGTTAGTGAGTGCAAAAGTATCATTTTTTCGCAAAAAGAACAGAAAGTCAACTTTTTTTGGTCGAAATAAGGATAAATGTTCAAAAAAAGACCTAATTGTCAACAAAAAAGAATTTTAAAGAAATTGATTTGTCAATTTTCAATCAAACAGAAAAATTAATAAAGATTAAAAAGTTAATATGCAGTTATAACTTTAAATTATAAAAGTATTTTATCTAATTCTATCCGCACTTCTTACCAAAAGCTCGTCTTTCTTAATAAAGTGAGCGGCAATAAATGCAAAAATAGCACTCATAACAGGTAAAAATGCGCCTATCTCGTATTTTATAGAACCTATAGCATTATCTTTTAAAAATGATAACAAGAAAAAGAAACCTACTATAAATACACTAAACAAAGCAGTAAGATTGGCTAATTTATATTGAAACACCCGATTTTTGTATAAAAAAATGGTTGAACATGATAAAATAAGAACAAGGAAATTAAAAACCATAGGTATATATATATATGTACTAATAATATCTGAACTACAACCCGGCATTAAACATATAGGCCATGTTTCTTCTGTTGAAGAAAAAGTTTGAAATGGTAAAAAAAACTGGATAATGGCAATTATCAATACAGCTAATAAAAAAAGAGTTTGTTTTCGTTGAATCATATTGTAAAATTAAGGTTTTGTTTTTATTTAAAAAAGACTAAATAAATTGTATAGTTTATAATTTTCAATTTGGTAAGAGTATGAATCTTTTTTAGCAATTCCAGATTCCGCAATATTCATTTAAATTTTGTTTAAAAATCCTTAACAGTTAAGCTAGTATTATATTAATGTTAAAATCCAAATTACTTACTTTACTACTTTGTAGTGTAATGTAAGTGAGTTACATTTGCATTATGGAAAATAAATATCAAAATTTAATTGAGCAAACCTTCGATTTCCCTCAGGAATCTTTTGAGGTAGTTGATAACGAATTATTATTTAACGATATTCCTTTAATGGATATTATTAAACAATATGGTACTCCATTAAAAATTACCTATTTGCCAAAAATATCCTCGCAAATACAAAAGGCAAAACGAATGTTTAATGTAGCGATGGCTAAAGCTGATTATAAAGGAAAATACGTGTATTGTTACTGCACAAAAAGTTCTCATTTTAGTTTTGTTTTAGATGAGGTTATGAAAAATGATGTTCATATCGAAACATCTTCTGCCTACGATATTCAAATTATAAGAGAGCAAATCAAAAAGAAAAAAATTACAAAGGATACATTCATTATTTGTAATGGCTATAAAAAGACTAATTACAAACAATATATATCAGAATTGTTAAATGATGGTTATAATGTAATTCCAGTTCTAGACCATTTAGATGAGTTTGATTACTATAAAAAGAATGTAAAAGTAGCTAAATGTAAACTTGGCATTAGAATTAGTACCGAGGAAGAACCTTCTTTCGCTTTTTATTCCTCTAGATTAGGAGTTAGGTATACTGATATTATTAGTTTATATACCGAGAAGATTCAAAACAATCCTAAGTTTGAACTAAAACTCTTACATTTTTTTATTAATAACGGAATTAAGGATACCATTTATTACTGGACAGAATTAAACAAGTGTTTAAATATTTATAAAGAATTAAAGAAAATTTGCCCAAGTTTAGATTCTTTAAATATTGGTGGGGGTATGCCAATTAGAACCTCATTAAGTTTTGATTATAATTATGAGTACATGATTGAAGAAATAGTTGCTCAAATTAAATCTTATTGTACACAACACGAAATAGATGAACCAAATATTTTTACTGAATTTGGGTCGTTTACTGTAGCTGAAAGTGGTGCTACTTTGTACTCTATTATTGACCAAAAACAACAAAACGATCGAGAGCAATGGTACATGATTGATAGTTCATTTATTACTACACTTCCGGATACTTGGGGAATTAATCAACGCTTTATATTGTTAGCAGTTAATAATTGGGATAAGCCGTATGTGCCTGTTAATTTAGGTGGCTTAACCTGCGATAGTATGGATTACTATAACAGCGAGGCTCATACCAATCAGGTGTTTTTGCCAAAAGTATCTAAAACAGATAAACAACCCTTGTATGTCGGATTTTTTCATACAGGCGCTTATCAAGAGGCTTTAAGTGGTTATGGTGGTACCCAACACTGTTTAGTGCCTGCACCAAAACATGTGTTAATTGATAAAGATGAAGACGGTAAATTTACTACCAAATTATTTGCTAAGGAGCAGAGTTATAAATCGATGTTGAAAATTTTAGGTTATTAATTTGTCGATTAAAATCAAATGATTACATTTAGAATTTTAGATCTTAAAGAAATTTGATGCCAACAAATCGAATACTCATTTTCCCAATCCTTTTTTCTTGCTGGTTTTTTGTTACTTGTGTTGGCTCTCAAAAAACGGAAAATGTTTTAACAGAGGGGTTAATCGAATATAACGCTGAAGTTGTTGATCAATCACACCCAATGGCCGGTTTAGCGCCTAGTTCAGCAACTGTAAAGTTTAAAGACAATAAACTTCAGGTAGAAATGAGTACCATGGGAATTTTCAATACCACATTTATTAGTAACCCGAGACAAAAAACTTTAACACAAATGGTTAAGTTTATGGATATTAAAAATGCTTGTATTCAAAGAGAAGGAGATTTAGTTGAGGAAAACAAAGAGTACGAATTGAAGTTTGAACCAACAGAAGAAATAAAAAAAATAGCCGGTTATAATTGTAAAAAAGTAAAAGTAATAATGGTTAATAATCCATCTGTTATTTTTGATATATATTACACTGATGAATTAGGAGTGGATAGTATTAATAATATTGGGCCATATAAAGAAATAAAAGGGATGTTAATGCAATACAGATTAAAAAAATTAGGTCTAGAAATGTGTTTTACCGCAACATCAGTAAAAAAAGAAGATATAAAAGATGATGATTTTGAAGTGCCGGCTTTTTATAAGATTGTAACGCGTAAAGAAATGGAAAAATTATTTGATGATATCCAAAAATAGTTTTTAAATTTTTCAAAGAACACTAGTTTCACAGATGGGTATGATTTTATAAGGCTAAAGAAATAAAATCATATTTTAATCATAGTAAACCAATGTTATCAGCATTCTGTTTAATATTATCCCAATTCCATCACAACTCATCAATTAAATTTACCATTTAGCATATTTTTGCATTTCAAAACTATCAAATTGGTAACTTGGCATAACAATTGAAAACACAATTCAAATTTTAAAAATAAATCAAATGAACAAATTATTCTCTACGCTAGCTGTTGTTGCATTATCAGCATTATCATTAAATGCACAAATTAAAGAAGGATACATTTTGTATGATATGAAACTGGAAGGTCTTCCTCCTGAACAAGCTGCTATGATTGGTGACATGGAAACTAAGGTAACATTTAAAAATGATAAGTCTTTAACAGAAATGACCTCAATGATGTTTACTAACCAAACATTAGCAGACTCGAAAGGAATGACTATGTTGATGGAGCAAATGGGTAATAAAATAGCTGTTGTACAAACTAAAGAAGAAATGGAAAAAGAGGAAGCTAAACAAAAAGTTAAGTCTGTTGATCCAAAAATTGAATATATTGCTGAAAGTAAAACAATTGCCGGTTATGAGTGTAAAAAAGCAATAATTACTACGATATCTGGTAAAGATAAAAAAGAAGAAAAAATTGAAATGTGGTATTGCGATAAATTCGAAAATCCTAACAAAGAAGGCAAAGGACGTGGTCAAAATATTATGAAAGGATTAAAAGGAGTTCCTTTTGAATATGCCGGTGGGCAAGGTGGAATGAAATTTAAAATGGTAGCAAAGGAAGTTTCAATTGATCCCGTTTCAGATTCTAAATTTAATTTATCAACTGAAGGTTACAAAATGATGACGATGGATGAATTAAAAGCAATGCAAGGCGGAAAATAATTTTCCTCTTAAATTATTAAAAAGGCTCGGTTAAACACTGAGCCTTTTTTTGTTTAAATCTATTGATTTTTATGGATAAATAATGGTTTGCTAATTGGCTAATTAATTCTATAAAGTTAACTTTGTACCTTCAAAAATCTCACAAAAATCAATACATATGATTCATTTCTTCGGAAACCAATCCAACACCGTTTTTGCAGTTCAAGCACAAGATTCCATCTCATCAGAAAACATTCAAAAATTAAATTGGCTTTTTGCTGACGCACATAAAATAGAGAAAT
>CANHPI010000111.1 GCA_947462425.1 Bacteroidota bacterium | reverse complement strand
CAAAAATAAAAAATCAATTCAAATGGTATAGATTTTTTATTATTAATTACTATTTTAATTTTTCATTGTAAAAATTGGAGTGATTATAAAAAAAAATAATCACTGAGCGTAAATTGTAAAAATTAAGAGCATTTTTCTTATCTTAAATTTTTAACAGTATTTTAAATACATAGATAGTGCAATAAATAATTATTTTTTATAATCTTGTAAAAAAAAATGTGGATTTAAAGAATAAAAGAGATATAGTTTTTTTGGTATTAGCTGGTATTTTTATAACCAATGCTATTGTTGCTGAATTAATAGGAGGAAAATTGGTGCAATTTTTTGGACTTTTTACTCAAAGTATTGGTATAATATTATGGCCAGTAATTTTTTTACTGACTGATTTAATTAATGAATATTACGGTAAAGACGGTGTTAAAAAACTCACTTATATTACTGTTGGCTTAATATCTTTTACTTTTATAATATTGACTGTTGCTTTAAACATGCAGGCAACTTCTTTTTCCCCTGTATCAGACGATGTTTTTAGAACTGTTTTTGGGCAATCGCAATGGATTATTGTTGGAAGTATTATTGCTTTTTTGTGTTCGCAGTTAATTGATGTATATGTATTTTGGGCATTTAAAAAAGTAACGGGTAATAAACATATTTGGTTAAGAGCTACTGGTAGTACAATGGTTAGTCAATTAGTTGATACGTTTGTAGTTCAGTTTATTGCTTTTGTATTGCCTGGTAAATGGCCTTTCGATGAATTTTTAGTAAATGCTACTTGGGGATATGCCTTTAAATTATTAGTGGCATTAGCCTTAATACCATTAATTTATTTAGGACATTTTTTAATTGGAAAGTATATGAAAGCTGAAAGACCACTAGTTGCTTAGTTCATTTAATAAGCTCATATTTGGATACGGCTGTTATTTTATTTGTGGAATTAAAATGCCACCATTCTGTACCAATAATTGTAAAACCGGCTTTTTTCATAGCATTTCTTAATATAAGTCGGTTATTTAAAGCTTCTTTTGAAAGTGTACCTTGTGCTAAAAGTTGTTTTTCTTTTTTAGGCTCACTTAATTCTCCAAAAAAATCAAAAGGTGTTCCCATATTTAGTAAAACATTGTTATTACCTATAATGCCTATATCTACAGCCGCTCCATAATTATGAAGTGATAGTTCGTTTGGATTTGCTAAGTATTTAATTTTTTGTTTTGCAGGAATTTCCAACTCATCCCACATTTGTTTTTGAATGTGTAAAGGTCTAACGGCATCAAAGATAATTAAGTTATAATTTGGAAATTGTGATTTTAAATAAAATTGTGCATTACATAATTTAATAGCCACCTCGCACGGTAAATAACAGCTTGTTAATCCTTCATATAATGGTTTATTTAGAAAATTTTGAGATGTAGAGTAATGAAGTGCAACTCGAATATTAGAATCAAGTGAGCTAATGTTCACTAATTTTTTTTCAATAAGAAGGTGCTCAAGGGTAGATGTATCAGATGTATTTACGTTTTCTTTTTTTTGGAATAAAATGACTGGATTTTTTTTTGATGCAAAATTTGTTCTTTCAGACGAAGGAGAACAACTCATCAAGATGATTGCAATAAATGTAAATAGATGTTTATTATAATTGCTTATAAACACTAATTAGCTGGATAAATAACAAAATTGCGAGGAGTTTCATATAAGGTAATTTCAAGATCATATTTGTTATCAATTTTTTGTCTCAACAACTCATAAATAATTCTTGCAATATTTTCGGCAGTAGGATTTAAATTTTTAAACTCTTTAGTGTCTAAATTTAAATTTTTATGATCAAATCGCTCAATTATTTCTTCATTGATTAGGTCATTTAATATTTTTAAATCAAATAGATAGCCTGTATTTTCATCAACTTCACCAACCAATTTTACTATCAAATCGTAATTATGTCCATGGTAATTTGGGTTATTACAAAGCCCAAAAATTTCTTGATTTTTTTTATCATCAAAAAGTGGATTGTTTAATCGATGGGCTGAGTTAAAGCTAGCTTTTCTAAAAACGGCTGTTCTCATAAAAAATATTGGTTGTTTAAGGTAAATTAGTTGATGATAAAGGTAAAGGTTTAAAACTTAATTATTCAAAAATACTAACAACAAAAAAATCACTTATTAATTTACTGTTTACAATAGGTTTCTATAAGTTTAATAGCCATATCATCTCCTAAACTATCTGCTTTATTTAAATCGTCGCAAGCACCATTTTTATCTTTACTTGCAAATTTTATGGCTGCTCTATTTACAAATGCACCAGCATAGTCAAATTTTAATTTTATCGCGTAATCCAAGTCTTTTAGAGCTTCTACAAACTGTCTGTTTTCTCCTTTTGCAACTCCTCTGTAATTATAACTTACTGGATTTTTTGCATTCATTTTAATGGCAGCATCAAAGTCTACAATAGCACCTGAATTATCATTTGTCTCAATTTTACATGCACCCCTTGATATTAGGGCTTCTTCCTCATTAGGAAAAGATTCAATATAAACATTCCAATCTATTAGAGCATTTTTAAATTCTCCTAATTCAAATCTTGCTTTAGCCCTAATTTTATAAGCATTATAATTAGGATTTGTAGTTGGCATCATATTTATAAAATCAGAAAGATCTTTAATACTATAAGCATATTCTTTCATTACAAATCTAATTTCTCCTTTTAAAAATAATACATCTGGATATTTTGGTTTTAACTCAAGTGCTCTTGTGCATGCATCTAAAGCTAGCTTATAGGCTTTACCATCAAACATTAATTTAGCTTGATAATATAATAATTCAGAATCGTCATTATTTAATTTTAAGGCTGATTCAAGATTTACTTTTGCCTCTTTCATCTTCTTTGTTTCATAATACAAAATTCCCATTGTTTTTTGACTTTCAAAATTATCAGGTGTTATTTTTAGTGCAGAACGTATTTCTTTTTCTGCCCCTTTATAATCTTCTTTTTTAAGTTTAGCAATAGCCATTTTATTATAGGCTTCCATATAATCCGGCTTTATTATTATTGCTTTTTTAAATTGGGCTATCGCATCGTCGTATTTAGCAGAATCTAATAGTATGCATGCAGATTTAAAAATATCATATTCATTGATTTTAACTTGCGAAGTGTCTTTTTGAGATAGACACAAGTTAGAAAAAAAACAAAAAAATACACCTATTACCAATGAGATAATACCGTTCATAAAAAAATAGTTTGTTTTTTGTTTTTGATGTTTAAATTTACGAAAACAATTTAATATTAAATACTATGCCAATCTTTATTTTTATTTTAGCCTTTTCAATACTTTTAATTTTTTTATCATTTGTAACTGTGCAACAAGGTACAGTAGCCGTTATTACTGTATTTGGTAAGTATAGGAGAATATTAACTCCAGGTTTAAGTATGAAAATTCCTTTCATCGAAAAAGTGTATCGAAAAATTTCAATTCAAAACCGCAGTGCTGAATTAGGATTTCAAGCAGTTACTATTGATCAGGCTAATGTTAATTTTACAGCCATGCTATTGTATGCTGTAGTTAATCAACAAGAGGAATCTATTAAAAATGTAGCATTTAAATTTGTAGATGATAAAAATTTAATGCAAGCTTTAGTTCGTTCTATCGAGGGGTCAGTTAGAGCTTTTGTGGCTACAAAAAAACAATCTGAAGTGTTATCATTAAGAAGAGATATAGTTGAAGCAGTGAAAGAGCAATTGGATGTAATGCTAGAAGAGTGGGGGTATCACTTAATTGATTTACAATTAAATGATATTACTTTTGATGAAGAAGTAATGCGGTCAATGGCAAAGGTTGTTGCTAGTAATAATTTGAAAGCTGCTGCCGAAAACGAAGGACAAGCTTTATTAATTACTCGTACTAAAGCCGCTGAAGCAGAAGGTAATTTTATTAAAATTTCTGCTCAAGCTGAAAAAGATGCTTCTCAGTTAAAAGGAGAAGGTATTGCATTATTTCGTCAGGAAGTAGCTAAGGGTATGGCAGGTGCCGCAAAAGAAATGGAAGAAGCAAAATTAGATTCATCATTAATTTTATTTAGTATGTGGACCGAAGCCGTTAAAAACTTTGCACAGGAAGGAAAAGGTAATGTTATATTTTTAGATGGAAGCGTTGATGGAATGGATAAAACTATGAAACAAATGATGGCTTTGAATCAAAGAGATTTAAATTCAAAAAATTTATAGAATTTAAAATTACACCTACTGAAGTTGATATTTTCAATTATTATTTATATCTTTATTAAGTAATTATACAAAAGCAAAACATGAAAAAACAATTATTAACTATATTTGGAATGGCTGCAATAGTTGCCAGTTCTTATGCTCAAGAACAAAAAAAAGGAACATATCCAATTCCGTGTAATACTTATGCTGCAATGGATGAAGTTTTTGATAAAGATCCAAATGCTAAAGTAAGATATAATTTAATTCAATCTCAGTTAGAATCTGAATACCGACAAGAAATATTAAATCAAGCCACTCAAAAAGTTGGAGCAGTGCCTGTATATACTATTCCTGTTGTTTTTCATATTTTGCACCAAAATGGTTCTGAAAATATTTCTGATGCTGCAGTTACAGCTGCTATAGCTCAAGTAAATAATGATTATCGTAAATTAGGAACAGATATTGGCTCAATTAATTCTAATTTTTCATCTTTATATGTTGATGCTGAAATACAATTAGTTTTAGCTAAAAAAGATCCACTAGGTAATTGTACAAATGGTATAATTCGCCATTTAGATGCAAATACAAACTGGAGCCAAACAAATACTGCAGCTTATGCTTACTCTGGTAATGGCACAAATAGGTGGCCAACAAATAAATATTTAAATATTTATATTGTTAAGTGTATTGAAAGTGCAACATCACCTTGTCCACCAACTGGTGGCATTATTGTTGGCTACACTTACCTACCTGGTACGTGGGGCACAAATGCTTCTCAGGATGCTATTGTATATAGATATGATTTTTTAAATGGATTAGATGCTCGTTCATTAAGTCATGAAATGGGGCATTGGTTTAATTTAACTCACACCTTTGGTAATACAAATAACCCAGGTACTGTTTGTGGTGATGATGGTGTTACAGATACTCCAGTAACTAAAGGCTATTTCAGTACTTGTCCAGGTGGTAATGCTGGACCTTTTACTGGATGTACTGCGGCTGAAAATATGGAAAATTTTATGGATTATTCTTCTTGTCCTCGAATGTTTTCTCAAGGACAAGTTACTAAAATGAGAAGTGCCCTAACTAGTAATACAAGTGGTAGAAATAATTTATGGTCTGCTTCAAACTTAATTGCTACCGGTTTAAATGGTAGTTATACTTGTGCTCCTGTAGCCAATTTTTCAGCCAACAAATTAGCAGTTTGTGCAGGAAACTCTTTTACATATACAAGTTCAAGTCAACTAGGACCTTCAGCTGGTGGTTTATCTTGGACTTTTCAAGGAGGAAGCCCTGCAACATCCACTGCAACATCGCAAGTAGTTTCTTATGCTACAGCTGGAACCTATTCTGTTAGTTTAACAGCAACAAATACCTCAGGTACTAATACTTTAAATAAAACATCTTATGTAAATGTTGTAAATGGTGTTGGAGGTTTACCAGCACCAAGTATATTTACTTTTGATGGAGCAACATTACCTTCTAGTATTTCTGTAGTTAATGGAAATACAGGCTCAGTAACATGGGTTCAAAATTCTACTAATGGAGCAAATGCTACAACAAAAAGTATTTTTATTAATAACGCCTCTGTAACAAGTACACCAGGTCATTTAGATTATTTTCAAACATCAGTTTTTGATTTTACAAATACCAATACCATATCCATGTCCTATTATTACGCTTATGCAAAACGTTTGGCAACCCAAGCAGATACATTTAAAATTCAGTATTCGTTAGATTGTGGTGGTACGTGGTTAAATGTACTTGGTGTTCCAAATACATCCGCAATGGCAACTGCCTCAGGCGGAACTACTACTACAGCTTTTGTTCCTACTTCGGCTCAATGGGTTTATAAGAGTTTAACGAGTGGGTTATTTGCTACATTAAATAACAAACCAAGTGTTATGTTTCGATTTGTATTTAGAAGTGATGAAAATGTTGGTAGGTCTAATAATATTTATTTAGATCAAATAAATATCACAGGAAACATTGTAACAGGAATTACTGAAATTGAAAAATCAATTGGATTATCAATTTATCCAAATCCAACACAATCAAGTTCAACAGTTGATTTTTATGTTGCAAATAATAAAATTGCAAAAATAAGTGTTGTGGATATGATGGGTAGAGTATTTGAAGAGATTACCAAAACTCCAGATAGCGAAGGTCATATTAATCAAACGATTAATCAAAATGGAACTTTATCATCAGGTATTTATATTATTAATATTGATATTGAAAATAAGCGTATTTCTAAAAAATTAGTGATTCAATAATTAATATTTTTGAAGTTAAAACATAAAAAAAACTCTCTAATTGGAGAGTTTTTTTATTTTAACTAATTTTAATCAAACTAAATTTTATGAACTAATTTTCAACAGTATAGCAAGTTTCAACAAAAAATGTAAATATTTGTTATGTACTTATAAAACCAAAAAATATGTCTGAAGAGATAGAAAGAACAGAAAGAGAAGATTTGTTTTCTAAAGCAGTAAAAGCAGGAAAGCGTACGTATTTTTTCGATGTAAAATCTACGCGTGGTAATGATTATTATTTAACTATTACCGAAAGTAAAAAACGTTTTGGAACAGATGGTAAGTTTACCTACGAAAAGCATAAAATCTTTTTGTACAAAGAAGACTTTGAGAAATTTATGGAAGGATTAAATGAATCTATAGAAATTATCAAGGAAAATGCTCCTCCAATTGTTGAGAGAGAGGCATATTCAGATAGAGAAACTCATTATTCAAATTCGGATAAAGGAACAGGCTCATCAAACGATGAAGTTAGTTTTGATGATTTAGGAAAGTAATAAATTATTTAAACTTAAGTTGTAATTAGTGAATAGTTTGTAAACTGTTTTGAACTTTTATTTTTTAAATTCTTATGAGAAAGTAGAAAACTGTTCTATGTTTTTTTATTTTTTGATATTAATAATATCTTTTAAAGTTCACTCTCAATTTTACAATAAGAAATTAATTCATCAAAAAATATAA
Source organism: Bacteroidota bacterium (assembly GCA_947462425.1). The sequence goes on along the minus strand of CANHPI010000111.1, from coordinate 735 downwards.
AGAATTCTTCTTCAATTTCTATATAATCTTTTTCCAATAGTGGTAATGCTAATTGTAATTCAAATCGGTTTCTAATCCGATTACTTAAATGTGTTAATACAGTTTCAATGCCTATTAATGAGGAATAATGAAACAAAATATTCCGTTCAGTCATATAACTATAAAATCGTTTTGCGGGTTCCGGTAAATAATCGTGATTGGTTTTTAATATATGATAAATATTATCTGCATGTTTTTGAAGTGTAATTTGAGAATAGAGATTGAAATTTTTTGCTAAATAATGGTCGTAAAAAATATCCATTAAAACGCCGCTATATTTATCAAAATCTTTACTAAATCGGTGCTTACTAGTTAAGAATATTGGATGTGAATCTGTAAAAACATCAATTTTACGGTGAAGTTTAATACCTTTAATAATCCCTTCAGTTAATCCATCAAATCGGTTTCCTTGAATGGAATCTGCAATAAAATTTCCAATAATCAAATCAGTATTTTGAAAAGATAAAAAAGAGTGCGCAAGGTAATTCAAACAATAAAAATTTTATGATAAATACTATAAAAGTGTAAATTTACACAACTAATTAAGCATAGTAATCAGATGAATAAAATTATTTTTATAATTACAGTTATTTTTTTCGTTTCAAATGTTTGTGTTTCTCAAGTTGTAAAAGGAGACAGCTTAAAATCTTCTCCAATTTTAAAACCAGTTTTACATACTACAAAATCACATACACT
>CANHPI010000110.1 GCA_947462425.1 Bacteroidota bacterium | reverse complement strand
ACAAGGCATATTCCTTACTCAATAGGGCCAATAACATATAAACGGAAGTCCAAACTAAATCTTTGCGGTAAAAACTTTTAATGTATTTTAACGCAAAAGATAAAGTCAAAAAAATAAACAAGAGTGATAAAATCTCATCTCGACTTTTAATATTTGCCACAACTTCGGTATGGAGTGGGTGCACCGCAAACAACAAAACGGCACAAAAAACCATATCTTTCATGGTGGGGAAAATATAGGTGATTAAAACACGGTAAATTAAACCTATTAATAAGGCATACAGTAACACATTAACCACATGCCTAAAACCGGCACCTTTAACCCAAAAATCATAATCTGTGTATAATCCATCTTTATTCGTATCTTCTTTCGGATCTTTTAAGCGATTATGATTGGTATCCCAACTATTTGGACCAACAATACCATCTGGAATAATGCCAATAAATTGCTGTTCAATAGCAAATGTTATAAGAGATAGTGGACGATAACGACCACCCGGCAAACTACTTTCTGATTGAAGTTGTTTATAATAACTGTAATAACTATCATGGGTTAATAAACTGGGGATACCCTTGAACCCTTTCATTACAAATTCATTTTTATGTAATACAACCTCATCGTCAAATGCCACTTCGTGTTTGAAAGTATTAAGATACAGACTAATTGAAATCAATAGTAAAAAAGCATAAGGTTGTAATGCATTTTTAAAAGGAATATATTGATAGCCTGAAGAAGAATTAACGAGATGCTTTGTGCGCGAAGTGATAGACATTTAAAGGGAATATAATTATTTGTTTTTATTTAATTAACTCTCAAATATATCAAAAAAGAACTATTATAGATGAATGTTTAATTATTCTTAAATAAACAAACAGTTTAAGATAACTATATTATAGTTATTATTATTTATAAATACAGACCTCAGTAACAAAATTTTATAATTTAATAAACAGTTAACAAGAAAAACCAAAAGCAATATAATAAAATTAGCGTAATTTAACCTTTAAAAAAATAAGATCATAATAATTATTATTGAAAGTTTAATTAAATTTTCAATAACCCCAAAAACTAATTACCCTTTTTTACTGAAGCTATTTTAACAACTCGTGCTTTTTTGAAACCTGAAGTTTGATAATCACGACAGAATTTTTCAGCATCAGACACGTTTCGGTAATCTCCGGATGTATACACTTTATTACCATTAGGTAATTTCGTTTCAGTAACTTTATTTAAACGAACTAACTGTAGTAATAAACCCGTTGGAGATTTTGATTTAGGGAGTTCATCCACTTTAATGGTGAAACTCGCATTTAATTCATCAATTAAATCTTGCATTTCTTGTTTTACAATAGTCCTCACTTCTATACGAGTAGCCGCACGTAAAATTAATTGATTTAAAACATTTATTAAAGAATCCAGCTTGTCCATTTTGGCATCAATCGATATGGACTGCATACCATCTTTTCCGTCACGTGCTTCTTTACCTTTACTATTAGCTAAGTCGTCTTTCTGAGAAGACTTGTCTTTATCTTGACCATCAGCATCTATTCCCTGCTTATCTTTATCAGATTTTTTAGAACCTGCTTCTTCTTCTACATAAGTAACCTTACCATCAGGACCAAAAATCTTACGTTTTACTTTGCGCTTACGTTCGATAATCATAAAATTATGATAATAACTTTCAATACCAGTACTTAAATCTAAATCAATATCATTTTCAGCCAAATAAAATTGATTACCTAACGCTTTTTCGTCAAAACGTAATTTATATTTGGCGTAAGGTACATAAAAATTAAAATTACCTCGATTATCAGTTATAGCTGTATTGACTTTACCAGCGGTATCAATTAAATAAATTTTAAACCGAGACACATCCAATTTTTCAAACAATTCTCCGGTAAAGGCTTCGCGATCCAATTCAACGCCTCCCGTAACTTGTACGCCTTTACTAAATGGAAGATACATCAAATCTGGGCCGCAGACATCCACACTATCGTCCACATTTGGAAACCAAGAACCCATATCAATTAAAGGGAAAACTTGTACTTTATAGCGCTGAAAACTCATATTTAAGAAGCTAGCCATTCCTTTATCGTCAGTTATAACTTCAAAATCATTCATTCGTAACACCACATTTTCAACCGGCACTTCACCTTCATCCATTATTTTATTTCCATTAACATCTAAGAAAACTACGAACTTAGCATCACATGATTTAAGTTTACGAAAACGTTTAGGAAGTGGAATAGAAAAATCTTTTTTAACTGAAACACCAAAAACAACATTTTTAGAAACTAAACGTTCATCTGTTTGAGTAGCACGTATTTGATTTGGACCTGCGTAGTTATATTTGTATGAATAACCAGAAGTCACATTAAGACTTGTATTAAATGCAAAACGATAACCACTGTTGGTAAAATAATATATTTGAGAAAAAATACTTAAACTATGCCTTTTAAGCGCTGTTAAATAGGTGTAAGTAGGATTATTTTCTAATATCAATTTCAAATTTTTGAACTGATATTGATGTCCAACTGATAATCTGGCCATTTGGGAGTAAGATTTGCTATTTTGTAAATTATTAACCATTTCTCCTATACCTAATCCGCCATAATTATATGTAGCCATAGCATTCCACACTTTATACCTAGCAAAAAAATTGACAGTTGAAGTAAAGAAAATACCTAATTGTTTATTATCAAGTAATTCATTATAGGCAAACCTAAAATTTGTGCCATAATAGAAATTAGATTCAAGATTAGAACGACTAATGTTGAACTGACAACCACCAGATAGTATGGTATCCATATTAACTTTACTATAATTCACGAAAAATAAAGGAGACCAATTAAGTTTACCGTATCTAGATTTTAAATTTATTTGCAAATTATTATTAAAAGTTAAAAACTCACTTGATTCTATATTCGGAATATCTGTTTTATAATTAAACATAGATAAAGAGGTATTTAAGTTAAAACTTTTTCCTCTTTTAGATGTATATATATTAGTCCAATTAAGATTAAAAATTTTATTTGCAACTGTGTCAGAAGCATTAGAAAATTTCTGAAAAGAATTATTGGCATTTAAATTTGTACTATAACGTTTAATACTAGTTCCTATACCGAATCCAGCATTATACATTCTACTAGACACCTCATTATTAATAATATTATCAACAAAACCTCCATTAAATCCAAAAAATGTAGCGCCAAAAGGTCGAAGCGTTATCGAAGCATTAATTCCCTTTGATGAATTTCTACCATAACTAAATGCGGTTGTAGCATTTACAGAGGAACTGAAATATTTATGAGAAAAACCGTATAAGATACTGTAAAAATCATTATTTGATTTCTTTAAAATAGACTCTCTACTATGCGTGGCAAAAATATTAGAATGTTTACCAATATTATACCCTAACATAAACATCTTGTTATTACCTCCGACCGCAAAACCCAAAAAATACCTTTTATTTGTATAACCGAAATTAACTGACAAGCGCTGTGTCAGAAATGCATTTGAATACTTGAAATATGAAAAGCCAGTTTGAATTTGATAATTCAAACTTGATGTTTTACCTGTTCGCGTGTTTCCTTGAAAATTATATGTTAAAATAGGTTGCTCACCAAGAATATTTGTTAGATTCATAAACATAGTCAAAGGAATTGACCCAACAGAATTTCCAGCTTTAGCAAAACTATTTAACTTCACGAAGTCGATACTATTGGCTAATTTCACAAAATCGGCTTTTTTACCTTTGCTACCCCCACCTTTGTTATCGAAACGAATTTCAGAACCTCTTATAAATAACCCATAACGTTTTTCTGTAACAGCCGCTGAAGGACTATATCCCCAAACATCAACTCTAGTTTGATTACGTTCTTGCGTAAGAATTTTTATTTTATATGAAATTGTGGTGTCAGAATAAGGAGACAAAGTAGTTTCGAAATAGGATTTTTTATTGATATTACCAGCCGAATCTAAAACTAAAAAACCCTTACCAATTTTATTCATACTCACCAAAATTTCTTGATCTTCATCACCATCATTGGATAAATTTACCTGAAAATTAGCTTCATTTTCACCATTTAATAAATAGATACGAGGACGAGGCAAAATTCGCATTTGCCAATTGGTTATTTTGGGTCTACCAGCTACAAAACGAGCAAAAGATATTTGTTTGCCTTCGTTCGTATTCACATAAGCTGCAATACTATACTTAGTTCCACCTTTTGCTTTTTTGTCGGTAGCCAAAACCCTAACAGGAACAAAAACAGAATCGTTAGGCTTTAAAGTATATTCCCTTTCTTGATTATTTAAAGTTTTCCAACCTGGCGGTAAACTGAGCGATACATTAAACGTATAATTTTTACCGTTATTATTTTTAATTTTTAATACATTGGACATTACTGCCACTTCCTTAAATTCAACTTCATTGAATAAGAAACTTGCAGTAATAGATTTTTTATTTTGTGGTTTACTTTGCGAAAATAAATTCGAACTTGTAAAACACAAAAACACAAGGAATAATGCAATCCTTGATTGAATATTTTTAAATATGTTTAAATAGTATATAATCACTTTTCTACCAAACAAAAATGCACTCTTAATTTATATATGCCAGGTATATATTGATATCCAGGTCTAATTCGATAATCGATGTTGAACGTAAACTCAGAATAATCTACTCCCATATAAGTACCTGGACCATTAACTTGTTGACCCACTGCAGGAGTTGAAGTACAAGTAATGGCATTATCTGGATTAGTATCAATAGTAGAATTAACAATATCGATGCAATCATGATCGGCGGCATAAGTTTCCCATGAACCGTTGGTAATTGGATCTTGACATCCATTAGTCACTCTAACCATCAACTGATCAATAGGCGGTTTATTAGATCCTGTACCAGTTCCATAGGTATCAATTGTTTCCCATTCAGTTTCACTTAAAGCATAATCCATGTTATCTATACACATCACTAATTTCCAACGACATGTAGAAGCAGATGTTGATGAAGTTTTAACTGTCAATTTTAAAATAGTGGAACCACCCATTGTGATACCTCGGGTATATTTTGAAAAACTATTGAATTCAAAATCTTTATTCAAAATCCCATCATCCACATCTAAATAGGATACAGAAGCCAAACGTTCACAAAAATTATTGCCTGTTGTTGATACTATAGTTGGATCAGAACAAATTTGGGAAAAAGAATCAAAAACATTAAATATTAATAAAAAGATTAAAAACTTTTTATAATTTGATTTTAATACATCGTCATTTAAGATGGAAACAAAAATATATCTATAAATAAACGAAACCACTTAATTTTCTAAAATATAATTTTTAATAAACTAAAAAAGGCAAGATTAGAACTCTAATCTTGCCTGTAAAGAGAAATGATTAGTTTTCAACTAATACATATTTCACGTTCATTGTGTAAACACCCGGACGAGCATATTTACCAGCACCTTGGTTTGTTAAAGGAGCTAAAGTTTGATTATTACCACCTTGAGCTGCAGCATTTGTAGCACGAGGGAAAGTAGCAGGTAAACCTGGAACAATACGGTAATCGATTGAATAGTAATAGTTACTATTCGCACCTACTGAAGCAGTACCAGCAGTATTTTCAACTAAATAAGTACCACCAACTACAGCTTCTGAGTTAGCAAATCCACCAGCAATGTATTTAGAAGTCGCATCAGGTCTAACGTAAGGAGTTGGAGTTGCATATACGTTATTTAAACCTGCATTAGCAGTTCCTGAAGGGAAAGCAGTAAAATAATCAGCATCAGCAAATGTTGCAGAAGCAGCAGTACCTACAGCATCAGGATTTGCTTTATCTTGATGCAATTCTAATAAAGTGATAGGTAAAGAAGTTGTTGCGTTAGCATCATTTCCATCACCGTAAGATACTTGGTTATCCCAAATTAAAGTTGAAGAACCAGCAGATGCAGCAGAAGAGAAACCTGCAGCATATAAATCCCAAGATACAGTAGAAGATACTGTTAAGTTTGTAGCACCGTATTGAGTGATACCCCCAACGTATTCAGAAATTTGGTCGAACACGAAATCAACGTTTTGAGATCCTGTCATACCCAATTGCAAAATTGGTTGTAAGTCCATTGTTACGGTAACATTTTGCTCATCAATTAATTGAGCGTTAGTAGTTTTAGCTGACAATAAAGCAGCAACTACAGCAACTGATAAAATAACTTTTTTCATGTTGTTTGTTTTTTAGAGGTTAATTATTGATTTGATTTTTGTTTTTTATTTATCTTTAAACATATTGAGGCTTGTTTAGTATGCCTTCTAAATAATATTCGATTGAATACCAAATAAAACGTTAAATATATGATTTATTTATTGACAACTATAGATTTCACTAGGCTATATAGGGTTAACTGATGAGATAAAAATTATAAATAAAATTCAAGAATAATTAGTGAATTATATGGTTAAAAGTTATGTAGTGGTTAAATTAATTGTTTTGAACAAATTGGTTTTAAAACTTAAAAAAAATTAAAATTTACATTAATTAACTTTTACAAAACTAATAATTTTTTTGGATAGATTCATAGAATATATTGAATTAAATTGTTAAATGATTGTTATTCAATAGTAAATTCTAATTCAGCGGTTTGCAATTCTTCTTTATTTCCAAAATCTAATACTGACATTGCAGAATAAGGGCCTTTTTCTATATCAGAAGGTAATTCAACCTCCATCTCTTTTTCGTAACCAGGAAAAACTGCAAATTGTTTCACTTTTAATTTCTCTTGTTTTCCTGTTACAACATTAGTCAATTCAATGTAATTTAAGCAGTAAGCAATACCTGTACCTAAATTTTTTGCTTTTAAATATATGGAGCTATTTTTTTTGTCTGTTTTTTTATTAAAATTCATAGCCATAATTTCCACATTATTAACGGTAACATTTGGGGGATTTTGAAATATATTCACACCAAAACCAAAGGTATTTTGAACCCCCATCCCAATTGCCTTCCCACTTTTAGGTATGTCTAATTTTTCCCTATCAAGCACCTGATCTATGGTTAAAATAGTCCACATACTCACAGCCATAGAATCGCCTGCAGGAATATCAACCGTTATAGTAACCTGCTTGGATTCACGAGGTTTAAGTTCAATAAAAGTTGGAGACACAACAATATATTTACTTAGGGCATACATCGAATATTTATCTACTGGAACATCGGTTTTACCATCGGAACCAGCACCAAAATCTTGAAATCCAATTTGAAAATTAAACGGCTTTTTAGTATCGTTGGATACTCTTAAAGTTTTAGATTGTAAAGTTCCAGGCTTCACGTTAAACCGCATGGTTGAAGGGGAAACAGCCACCCCCACGTCAGGCATCGTATCGATCACCGCTTTTTTAATAGGAGCAACTGTTGGCGTTTTAGTTGCTTCGGGTAAAGTCTTTTTTACAGTAGTTGTATCTCCTAATCCACGACGAATTTGCTGTGCAAAAGACACGTTAGTTAATAAGACACAAAAAAAGAATAAAATAACAAAGATATTCCTCATAGGTATAGTGTTATTGATGAAATTTAACTTAGCGAAAATACAATTAATTTTTAAATAGTTTGTATAAAAATGGTGGATTTTCAGAATTTATGATTTTTAAAAGGTAAACGCCTGAAGGAAAATTGGCCACATTGATGGTTAAAGATGACTCGTCAACTTGTATTTTGTAAATTAATTTGCCAGCCATATCGTAGATATATACATAAGCGTTTTCAGATATACCTTGTATGTACAAATTGTCGGTTACAGGATTGGGGTAAATAATCAAATTGGGTTCGTGGTATGAATTGATTTCTGTACAATTTTCTACCAAAATCGAATCCCTTGCTTCATTCGAACAACCATTTTTACTTGTATATTGATAGGTTAAAACTTGGTAGCCTT
>CANHPI010000109.1 GCA_947462425.1 Bacteroidota bacterium | reverse complement strand
TAACAGCATTACCAAAACAAGACGTGGCGGTTGACAATACGTTTACTGAAAAAATAACAATTAGCACACAACATGTTGCCGCAAAAGATGAAGTAGAGGCTAAAATAATTGAAGTGTTAGATCAGTATAGTCGCCCAGCAGTAGAGTCGGATGGAGGAATGATTACTTTTAAGGAGTTAAAAGATGGGGTTGTAACAGTGCAAATGCGCGGCGCTTGCAGTGGTTGTCCAAGTAGCACGATGACATTAAAAGCAGGTATCGAAGCGTTATTAAAACGTTTATTGCCTGATGCGGTGAAAGAAGTGGTGAGTGAGGCGATGTAAGGTTTAACCGCAAAGCTTGCAGAGTTTTTTCGCAAAGAAAAAAGAGGGCCTTGTTTTATTGCAAAACACTTTTATCTATGTTCTCTATGTGACTATGTGTTTAAAATTATTTATCCGCATAAGCAATACTCAACACACTTATTTGTATCTCTTCTATTTGTTGTAATAGCTGACAACAGGCTTCAATAGTTGCGCCCGTAGTAATCACATCATCAACTAATACTACATGTTTATTTTTAAATGTTTCAGGAACTATTAATTCAAAAACTTCTTCTACATTTTCCCAACGCTCATATTTACTTTTTTTAGTTTGTGTTTCTGTAAATTCTTTACGTTGTAAAACACTTGTATTTAAAGGTATTTTTAATCCTTCCGATAGACCTTTTGCAAATTCTTCACTTTGATTATAGCCTCGTATTTTAAATTTTTTGCTGTGTAATGGCACGGGAATAATAAAGTCTGCTTTACTGATGATAGGATTTTTCAATAAATCTTCAGCATACCATTTTCCAACAAGTATCGCTAAGTCTTTATTATTTTTATATTTAATAGCATGTAGTACTTTTTGGATACTTCCTTTTTTAGTAAATAAATAAAAACTGCTTGCCAATAGTAAATGTGTTCGCCCATAAAATAAAGCATCTACCGGATTACGTGGTTGTTTATGAAAATTAGTTTTTGGTAAATTTAAATAACAGTAATTACAAACCTGCTCTTCATGTTTGTAAAGTGAGTTGCCACAAGACACGCAATTACGAGGATAAATAAGGGCAAGAAAATCATCGAGCATTTCTTAAAGTTTACCAGCAAGCGTACAACTTAATTTATATTTATTTACTTTTCCGGATAAATTAAACAGTTCAACATAAACTACATAAATTCCAATTGGTGCTTTTTCGTTATCATCATTAATGCCATTCCAACTTAAAGTGCCATCTTGTGCTAATTGCTCGTTCCTAATTAAGTGACGCACTTGTCGGCCTCTGCTATCATAAATATAAACGTTGGCTGCTTTTCCTGGTTCATCTAATTGATAACTGATATTTAAAACATCATTGTAGCCGTCATTGTCTGGTGAAAATAAGGGATTAGGAATAGAAACCCCACTTCCGCCATCTGCTTGTAAATACTGAGAGTTACGATAAGCTGGAGTTGCAAACCCAACGCCTTCAGAAGCACTGTTCCAATTAGTTCTGTCATTAGTTGATCTATTAAAATCAATGCGTTCTAATGAAACACCTTTTGTACTAACTAATAAAGGAAAATGCATTTTACTCGTATATTTAAAATTATCAATTACAGTAAAATTTGCATCACTTAATGTTACTACATCATCTGTTGTATTCATGCTTGGCAAATCAACAACGTCTAAAAAACCTCTTGGATTAGTGGTTGAATATTGTTGTTTTATAGTATTTCCATTTTCAGTAATTACTAAATAGTTTTCAGGAAACAACAAATAACCTTCTTCGGTTATGATTTCTGTTTCTTTCAAAACAGATGTTAAGGTATCCATTGAACCAATGCGTAACTCTTTTAAATTTATGGTTTTATTACTTCTGTTATACAACTCAACAAAATCAATTCCACCAGCACTTGGATCAAATAAAATTTCATTAATTACTACATCGTTTGGTTCAGGAGCCTGAGGTAGCGCAAAAGGTGCAGTCCCATTAATTAATGTATTTCCTATGCAATCCGTAATTCCACTTAAAACAGTACAATTATAAATAGTACCAACCTGCATCGAGTTAGATAACCTGAGTTTTACTTTTCTGTAATCTGGAGCTAAGGGTAATACATAGGTTGGTTGCGTTAATCCATTATCAAAAGTAAAAGAGGCAGGATTGCTCAAGCTAATACTATCTAAAGGTTCTGTAAAAATTAAAATAATAGTGTCAGCACTTATGACTGCAATTCTATCTAATTGAGGAGAATTATTATCGGGGTTGGATGCAAAAACAGAATTTCTGCTTCCTGGGGTTCCACCACTTGGATGATTACTAGCGCGCCAGTTACTTTGGCTAGCACATGGGTTATTCGGATCGATTTGTTCCATACTCCAACCTCCATCTTGTTTGTTAGCATCGTTGTACCAATTTGCTAAATAACTAATACTATGTATTACAACACCATTACTATCTCTAAGTGTTAAGGTTGTTCCATCATTTAATAATGAAGGAAAGCTAATTACTTCATTAACTACTATTCCAAAATTATTAAAAAATGGCGACGCATTTCCAGCACCAGTCAATACAATAAAGCTGTCGGGCTTAATGGTGATGTCAGGTAATTTTTTTGACGATGTTGTTGTAGAAAAACTCCAGTTTTTTAAATTAATATTAAAAGGTGTTCGGTTTTTTAGTTCTACATATTCTTCATTTGGCAAATCAATAGCAGGGTCTGGATCGGGCATTAATTCATTAATCACTACATCAAATGCTTTATGTTTGTAGTAAGAAAGTGTCCCCATGTTTGGTGTAATTAAATTTCCATTACAATCTGTTAATCCAAAAGCCGTTAGTGTGTAGTTAGTAGCATTTATTAATTTATTTGATAGAGTTAAATTAACGCACGTATTTCCATTTGATGAAGAAGCTAAGATTGGAGTGCCAACTGAACCGCTTATTGTGTAATTTGTTATTGTAATTAATTGTGTCGCAGAAATTACATCATCAAAACATACTGAAATATGAGTTGAATCAATCACATTAATCGAATTAATTTTTGGTCCTGTTACATCAGGAGAAACCGAATAAACCGAATTTACAAAACCGGGTGTTCCACCGTTTATATTATTTGAACCAATCCAATTATTAGTTTGTGAGCAAGTTACATTTTGGGTTGGATTTATTAGTTCTAGTGTAAAGCCACCATCTTTTTTAGTGGCATTTTTATACCAAGTATCAAAATAGTTAACACTATCAATTACATTGTTGGTAGCTGTTTTTAAATATAAATTATCGCCGGCATTATTTAAAGATGGAAAGCTACTTACTCCTAATTTGTTTGTATATCCTAATGATGTAAATTGAGCTGTATCAGCTATTGGACAAATTATAACATAACTATTGGGAGCTAATGTAAATGTTCCAAAGGTTGCAATAGAACTGCCGTCTGTTATTTTTAATCCATTTAAATTAAATAGATTTGTGCTTTTGTTGTAAAGCTCAATAAACTCACAACTTGTTAAGTTAACTAATGGTGAAGGATCTGCATAAATTTCATTAATGATAATGTCTTTGAAATTAGGAGTTTCAAAATTCACATAAGTAAAACTAACTGTTGTCGTACTAATACTGTTTCCATTACAATCTGTAATTCCTGTAACCGTTAGTGTATAATTTGTATTGTTTATCAAAGTATTACTAATTGATAGTATTACACACATATTGTCACTGCCGTTTACTGATAACGTTGGTGAACCAATAGAATTATTGATGGAGTAATTTGAATTATTAGTTAATTGCGATGCGCTAATCACATCATTAAAACAAACAGATATATGTGTTGAATCAATAATTGTTAAGGTTGCAATACTTGGCCCAGTAACATCTGGTACACTTGAATTCACTGAATTTACAAAGCCTGGAGTCCCGCCATCAATATCATTTGACGCCATCCAATTATTTGATTGTAAGCAAGCACTATTTTGATTTGGATTTATTTGCTCTAAACTCCAACCCCCATTTTTTTTCACAGCATCTATATACCATGTGTCAACATAATTTACACTATCTAAAACTATGTTTGAACTGTTTTTAAAATAAATATTGTCACTAGCATTGTTTAAAGATGGGAAACTGCTTACTCCTAATTTATTCATATAACCTAAGGCAGTAAATTGCGCAGTATCTGCAACTGGACAAACAATTAAATAACCATTTGGCGCTAAAGTATAGTTGCCTAATGTAGCAATACTTGTTCCGTCGGTTAGTTTAAGTCCGTTTAAATTAAAAGAATTTGAACTGTTATTGTAGAGTTCAATAAATTCAGTAGCGGTTAAGTTTACTATTGGCGTTGGATCGGCATATATTTCATTAATTACGATGTCTTTAAAATTTGGCGTTGCTGCAACAAAATAATTAAAATTAACCGTTGAAGTAGTCATTGTATTACTAGCTAAATCCTGCACTGCATTTACATCAACTGTATAGTTCCCATTGGTTAAAGGCGTCCCTAAAGTTAAATGCACTAAACTAAAATTATTTAGGTCGCGAGTTGCAGATGTTGGATTTCCAATTGCCGGATTAATACTATAATTGGTTACTGTTTGAGAGGTAATTAAATCTACGAATTCATTAAACAACACATCAACACTAATAGAAGAAGTTGCTGTAGCACTTATAATTGATGGCACCGTTACATCTAAAACAATAGTAGAAACTGAAATGTCATCAAACAAATGTTTACCAAAAAAACTTGCTGTAGATTGTTTTATGGCAAAGCCAAAAAATGAAGAACTCGAAAAAGTACCATCTGTAATTGTACCTTCGGTAAGGTAACTAGTTCCGGTTCCTGTTATATCTCTTTCTAAAGTAAATAAGTTGGCTGAAGTACGGGTTACTCTTATTTTAATGAGATTATTGCTTGAGCTAGATACACTTGCATTTAAACCATCAATAATTATAGTTTGTGTACCAGCTGTATTTTTATATAAGCAAATATCGTCAGATGTATTTCCAATTCGCACAAAGTAGCCGTTCAGTGTAGGGCTTAATAAATTACTATTATCAGCGGTTAAATAGGCGTCAACGTAATTAGCTCCTGAAGTTGCAAATTGTAGATTTACCCAAAATTCCCAAACGCAATTAGCCGCTAATGTATTTGTAGTACTTATACCAAAACTTGTATTAGTAGTTGTATTGACTGATTTTAATTGTCCTGCAGTAATTGTAAAATCTGTTGGGGAGCTTGGTGTCCAAGTGGGGTTTGCTGAATAATCTCCATCAGTAAAATTATCTATTACTTGTGCATTGGAGTTGGTTAAAAAAAAATAGGAAAGTATGATAAAAAAAATCCGATTCATCTTGAAAAATTTATAGAAACCTAAAATAAGAAATTTTTTTGATAGAGAATAATTTAACAACTTTGCAATTCATCATTTAACCTTAAATTAATAATGAAAATTGCAGTAGTAGGAGCAACAGGCTTAGTTGGCACAAAAATGTTGGAGGTATTATCGGAAAGGAATTTCCCATTAACAGATTTAATTTTGGTGGCATCTGAAAAGTCAATAGGAAAAGAATTGGAGTATAAAGGCAAAAAGTATAAAGTGTGTTCAATGGCTGATGCAATTGCTGCTAAACCTCAAATAGCTTTATTTTCGGCAGGAGGAAATACATCCATAGAATGGGCTCCAAAATTTGCAGAAGCTGGTATTACAGTAATTGACAATTCGAGTGCTTGGAGAATGGATGCTTCTAAAAAATTGGTGGTTCCCGAAATCAATGCATACGAATTAAAAGCAACAGATAAAATTATTGCAAATCCAAATTGTTCAACCATTCAAATGGTGGTGGCTTTAAATCCTTTGCACAAAAAATATAAAATTAAAAGAGTTGTAGTTTCTACTTATCAATCGGTTACGGGAACGGGTGTAAAAGCAGTCAATCAGCTAATGAATGAAAGAGTTGGGATAGAAGGAGAAATGGCTTATAAATACAAAATTGATTTAAATGTGATTCCTCAAATTGACGTATTTACTGATAATGGCTATACAAAAGAGGAAATGAAATTAGTAAACGAAACCAAAAAAATCATGAGTGATGACTCTATTCGTGTTACCGCTACAACAGTTCGTATTCCTGTAATTGGAGGGCATAGCGAAAGTGTAAATATTGAGTTTGAAAATGATTTTGATGTAAAAGACATATTTGAAATTATGAAAAATACCAAAGGAATTGTTTTACAGGACGATATCACAAATCAAATTTATCCAATGCCAATGACTGCTCACAATAAAGATGCGGTTTTTGTTGGTCGTATCAGAAGAGATGAATCTCAAGCAAAAGCCTTAAATATGTGGATAGTATCAGATAATTTAAGAAAGGGTGCGGCCACTAATGCAGTTCAAATAGCGGAGTATTTAATTGAAGCAAACTTAGTTTAGAATTATATTTTATTTATTGAACCAGCTTCTCATTAGGGCATAAAAAAAGTTGCGGTGCACATCCCCGAATAACGCACCGCAACTTAATTTTTATTGGTTTAAACTAAACAAACCTCTTATAAAGAACGTGGGATAAAATTAACTCCTATTTTTATTAAGTAAAACACAAAACTAATAAGTGGTCGTTTTTACTTTATAAGTGGTAATTTTTTTGTAATTCGTATTAATTTTTCTTAACAAATTTGCAGAGAATAACAATGGTTTGGTCGTTAATCTTACCTTCAATTTGTTCAACATTATCATGAACCAGTTTAATTTTTTTAACAACAGTTCCTTTCGACGCTGTGAAATTTGTTCCTTTAACGTTTAGCGCTTGAGTTAAAACAATAGTATCACCATTTTCTAATGTATTTCCAAAAGCATCTGTGTGCACATCTGCTACTACAAAAGCGCTCAATGCCCACTGTACAACATTCTCATCTAAATCTACTGAACTAATTAAATTACTAGCCCAATCTTCTTTTTTGTAATTTTGAAGTATTCTATAACTTAATGCTTGAACACTTGGCTCTTGGCTCCAAATACTACCTTCTAAACACCGCCAATGAAAACCAGCTTCTTTGTTATCTAACGACTCTAAGCAAGTGTTGCACAATGCCACTTGGTGATCTATTGAATCATCGTTTTTAGGACTTACTGTATAATCGTGTGTAGCTGATTCGCTATTACATAATTCGCATAATTCTCCATTTCTTTGTTTAAGGCTAATTGACATGTTTTGGTATTTATTGTTATATGAAAGATAAAAGTATATGTTTATTTTAGATTCTGTTTAAAATTTATCTAATAATTCAGGTATATGGTTTGTGTTTTAAATTTTATGATTTTGTAAACTTTTTCTACATTCAAAAATAAGTCAAAACATTCATCACAAAAAAATAATAGACAACTCTCAAGTTAATGTCAAGGACTAGAGTATAAAACATATAAAAGATTATAAATAAATAACCACAAAAAAAGTTCCACATAAAT
Source organism: Bacteroidota bacterium (assembly GCA_947462425.1). The sequence goes on along the minus strand of CANHPI010000109.1, from coordinate 494 downwards.
TATATGGAACTTTTCATTTTTTTATTGCAATACTATTACTTAAAAGTAGCTCCCATCAATTCTCTATTCATGCGTGCAATATTTTCCAAAGAAATTCCTTTAGGGCATTCAGCTTCGCAAGCGCCTGTATTTGTGCAGTTACCAAATCCTTCTTCATCCATTTGAGCAACCATTTTTAATACTCGCTCTTTACGTTCAACTTGTCCTTGAGGTAATAATGCTAATTGAGATACTTTTGCCGAAACAAATAACATAGCTGAGCTATTTTTACAAGCGGCAACGCAAGCCCCACAACCAATGCAAGCAGCTGCACCAAATGCCTCATCTGCGTCTGTTTTAGGAATTAAAATGTTATTTGCATCTTGCGCATTACCAGTGTTTACAGAGATGTAACCGCCACTCGCAATAATTCTGTCAAATGCACTTCTATCAACTGCTAAATCTTTAATTACCGGAAAAGCACCACTTCTCCATGGTTCAACAATAATTGTATC
>CANHPI010000108.1 GCA_947462425.1 Bacteroidota bacterium | reverse complement strand
TTTTTATTATTTTATTATCATTTAAATGAAATACAAATTTGGTTTGTTATTTTATTTATACTGAGAGAGTTATTAGTTATACTTGGAAGAAAAATAAAAGTAATTGAAAGCAACTCTAACTACTTTGGAAAAGTAAAAACATTTTTATTTTATATCTTTATCATTTTTATTTCTTGTAGAAATTACGACAATCAATTTTGTTTAACTAGCTATTCTTTTTTGGTCCTACTTTTCGAAATGTTAATTTTATTTTTTAGTTATTTTGCCATCCTAAAATCAATTTCAAAAAGTATTCAAGATAAAATAGTAGTAATACTTGGATCTACATTTTATAGTGCTTATTTAGTAAAAAAAATGCCTGGAACTATAAGCTCCTTGTTTGTTTTTTTAATTTTATATTATTTTTTAGCAATAGATATAGAATACAAAATAGTATTCCTTGCTCTATTTATATTAGTACATTTTGTAATATACCCTTTATTTGAAAAAATATATCAAAAAGAAGATGTATCCTTTTATACCATAGATAAAACCATTGCCATTCTATTATTATGGTTATTACCAGTTCAGGGCCCGCTTATATGGGTTATGTATTTTGTATTATTTAGATTTTTTGATATTTTTAAGCCATTGGGCATCAAAAAAAATAGAAACAACAAATTATTTATCAAAAAGTATGCGCATTATGGCTGACGACCTATTAGCCATACTTTATACTATTATCATTATTTATGTTTTTAAAGAATTTATTTAAGAAGCCGTTATTGCAATTTGTATTATTATTCCTTCTAGTTAATTCAGTGGGCGCATTAGGTTTTTTTATTTTTTTACCACGCTCCTTGTTTTATTATGAATATGCATTGGTATTGTTGGCTTTAGCCTATTCTAAAAATTTAAAAACAACCTTCATATTATTTATTTTCTTTTTTATTCTAGATTTATTTGATATTATTTCCAATATATACCTTTTCACTTTTAGTGAGCTTTTTTCCTCTTTACAATTTATTGCGTTATATAAAATAAATTGGCAGCAAATTTTATATTTTATATTTCTGATTGCCTATTTAGCTTTAATATACTTTGTATTAAAAAATGTTGCATTAAGAATACAATCAAATAAAAAAATATTTGTAAAAACATTATTAATCTTTTATTCTATTTTAATATTTTTGGACATCGTGAATGGTTCTAGTAAGCTCACTGCTAAAAATGATATATTAGGAATAGTAAATAAAAATATTTCAAGTTCTATATTATTAAATTATATTCAACAAGTAAATCAGTCTTTAATACATCCAGTCAATGTTATACCACTTAAAGAGGAGCCAATCACTTTTAAAAATTTGAAAGAAGATAGTTTGGGGAATCAACTCATTATTTTAATTGAATCCTGGGGCTTAATCAATGATAGCATCACACAAAAAGCCCTACAGTCCTATTTTTCAGCAAATATTACTAAAAAAGGGTATCGTTATCAATGGGGTCGAAGTCCGTTTTATGGCCCAACTTCGTCGGCCGAAATAAGACAGTTAATAGGCGTTACAGGCAAATATGAATATTTTGTTCATCATAAAACAGATACCAATTCACTTTATTCCATTTTTGATTATAAAAATAAACAGGGTTATTCTACCTATGGATTTCATTCTTTTAGTGGTAATATGTTTAATAGAGTGGTATGGTGGAAAAATATAGGTATTCAGCATAGAAATTTTAAAGAAAATTATTTATCAGAGAATACTAATGGATCAAAAAAAATAGTTGCAGAATCTCCATTCCCATCTATTAATGACATAGACATGTTTGATTACATGTTAACTAAAACAAATACTAACAATAAAATATTCAGTTATTTGTTAACTGAAAATACGCATTTACCTTTTAAAATAAAAGTGATTGAAAATGAACCCGTTTCAACTTTTAAAATTAGTAACCTTGCAATTTCAGATGAAGCACAAAATCAATTAAAGCTAATAAAAAATACTATCTCTACTTTTATTGAAAAAATCGATTCCAATAAATGGAATAAAATTATCATTATAGGCGATCACAGCCCACCTTATTTAGATAAAAGAGATAGGAGCTATTATTCAAAAAAATTGGTTCCTTTTGTACTTATTTATAAGTAAAATTTAAACTAATTGTTTTAATTTTTTCTACAAATTCATATCAAATGATACTGTCCTAACTTTTTTTTGTATAATTGAATGTCAAGGGTAATTTAGTATAGAAATTAGACTAATTAATTTCAAATATTTATGAGTAAATTTGTAATTAGTAAGCTATTACAAATGAAAAAGGCATTGATTACAGGAATAACTGGGCAAGATGGTGCTTATTTAGCAAAATTATTGTTGAATAAGGGGTATACTGTAATTGGAACCTCAAGAGATGCCTCTATTGCTACTTTAGCTAACTTAAAAAAATTGCAAATTCATGATCAAGTGCTTATGGAAACGATGTCACTTGATGACTTTAATAGTGTTTTACATGTTTTGGTTAAAAATAAACCCGATGAAATTTATAATTTAGCTGGGCAGAGTTCTGTTGGTTTGTCATTTGAACAACCATTAGCGACTTATGAAAGTAATATGATTGGCACTTTGAATTTATTAGAAGCCATTAGATTTACAAATAGTAATATTAAATTTTACAATGCAGGTTCAAGTGAATGTTTTGGTAATACTGAAAATACTACGGTAGATGAGACCAGTCGATTTATGCCAGTGAGTCCTTATGGTGTTGCAAAATCTGCTGCATTTTGGCAGGTGCAAAATTATAGAAAAGCGTATAATTTATTTTCAGTTACTGGAATTTTATTCAATCATGAATCTGGATTAAGACCAGAAAGGTTTGTGACCAGAAAAATTATTGCTACTGCTTGTAGGATATATAATGGTAGTCATGAAAAATTAGCTTTAGGCGACTTAAGCATAAAAAGAGATTGGGGCTGGGCGCCAGAATATGTGGAAGCCATGTGGAAGATGTTACAGCATCAAGAACCAATTGATTTTATTATTGCTACTGGCGAAACTAATTCATTACAAGATTTTGTTATAGAGGTATTTAATCAATTAAATTTAAACTGGGAAGATCATATAGTAATTAATAAAACTTTATTTAGACCATCCGATTTAAAATTAGGAAAAGCAGATCCTTCCATGGCAAAAAAACTTTTGTCTTGGGAGTCTAGTGTAAAATTAAAGGAATTGATATCAATTCTTATCAAAGAAGAATTATCAGCATAAAGCCCTTGAAAATAATTTGTAATATATCTTTTATTCTATTTTGTGCAATATCAATTAATGGTAGCGCACAAAATATTGAATTGGGTTCTTTACTTAATCAAGATGCCAGGAACAGTCAGCTTTTAAATGGAAAGGATTCTTTAAAATCTTTTGCGATTCAATCAACTGAAGTAAATAGTAATGCCAAAAGTTCATTTTTTTATTGGAAAGCCTTACCTATTTCATTCATCAATCAATACAATAGTCATCATCCTTATGGATATAATGATGGACCAATGATTCCGGCGAGCGGCTATCAGTCACTACTAAGTGCTGGATTATATGCAAAGGCTGGTCCACTGCAGCTTCAACTACAACCTCAGTATATCTATGCATCCAATGTACATTATGAACAAAATGCACAATATGGTTATAGTAATAACAAGCCGTATAAAAAATTATTTCCTGGACAATCTAGTATAAGTTTAAATATGAGTGCTATTAGTATTGGCCTTAGTACTCAAAATTTATGGTGGGGTCCTGGTATTACAAGTGCGCTTTTAATGAGCAATAATGCACCCGGCTTTGAGCATATTTATCTTAAAACAAGTCACCCAATAAAAACGCCTATTGGTAGTTTTGAATTTCAATTGATCGGGGGTCGTTTGCAAAATGATACTGCGATGCCTTATGAAAATTTTCATTTAAAACCGAATTCAAATATTGCTAATAATGGAAGGTATACGAATGGTTACGTTTTAAGCTATCATCCAAAGTGGGTACCTGGTTTATTTTTAGGGATCAATCGAAGCTTGAACCGATATGAGAATGAAATTAGTAAAGGCACGAATAGTTTTTTTAGTAAATATTTACCGATTCTTGGCAAAACCTTACAGAAAAAAAATGATTGGGGTGATGATACTTTAAATACAGATCAGCTAGCCTCATTTTTTATACGCTGGGTAATGCCAAAATCTAAAGCTGAGTTTTATGTCGAATATGGTTTTAATGATTATGGTGCTAATACAAGAGATTATTTAATGGCTCCTACTCATTCTTCTACGCATGTGATCGGATTTAAAAAAATAAAACCATTAAATAAAACCAGTTACCTTGATTTCAATGTAGAAATTACTCAACTAAGTCAATCACCAGATGCCATCCTTAGAAGTGCAGGAAATTGGTATGTACATGGTCAAATAAGGCAAGGCTATACCCATTACAATCAAATACTAGGCGCAGGTGCAGGCTATGCGGCCAATAAACAGATAATGTCGGCGATTTGGGTCAATGGTTATACAAAACTAGGTATACTATTAGAGCGTACCGACCGTGATCCAGAATACCATGGCAATAAATGGATCGATTTAAGTGTAGGTTTACTACCACAAGTAAAATATAAAAATTATATTATAGGTGGCGCAGTTCAGCTTATAAATAGTTCCAATTATATGTGGGAAAAAGATTTAACCAAGTTAAATTTTCATAGTAAAATTAGTATTCAATATCTATTCCATAGTAAATAAAAATTATTCATGAAACGTTGCTTACTATTTTTTATACTTAGCTTATTTATTGAAAAAAATATGGCGCAGTCTAGCTCCTTATTGGCTGATGGCACTACTGATTTTATTAGACGAGCACAATTAACTGGTGAAGTAGGCTTACAAAATAGTTTACTTATTAATTCCTTTTCTTCAAATTTGCGAATGATAGATTCTACTATGAGTTATAGAAATACATCATTCAAATACAAAAAAATTAATATCTCATTTTTACCTTTCAATAGAACAGCGCAATTTAACAGTGAAATTCCATACGGAAGCAATGATGGATCTATGATCCCAAGCAAAGGCATGCAATGGGTTTTATCAGGGGGCGTTAAACTTTCCTTGGGGAATCTTACTTTAAATATTAAGCCTGAATATATTACAGCACAGAATTTACCTTTTGAAACCTTCCCAACTGAGCATTACCCAGTTTTTTGGAAGCAATATTATAGATGGTTAAATACCATAGATAATCCTGAAAGTTTTGGGACAGAATCTTATCGAAAAGTTTTATTAGGTCAAACTAGTTTAAAATACAAGTATAAAAAAATTGAATTAGGAGTATCTAATGAGAATTTATGGTGGGGGCCAGGCCGATTTAATGCTTTAATTCAAAGTAATAATGCAGCAGGCTTTAAGCATTTTACAGTAAATACAGTTGAGCCCATCAATACAAAATTAGGGGCCATTGAATGGCAAGTGATTGCGGGAAGCTTAGCCCCATCCAATATCTTACCTCCCGATCATTATAGATATGACAACGGCACATTACTCTATAAGCCTAAGCCTACAGATGCAAGAAATATGCAAGGGCTCATTTTTAGCTGGCAACCAAAATGGACACCCCATGTTTTTATTGGGTTTACCACTGTGAGTTATGGATATGCTGGGAAAACGGCAGCTACCATGGGTTCTTTATTTTCTCGCTATGTTTTGCCTAAAGATAATGCGGAATTGTATTTTGAATTTGGTCGGAATGATAAATCGCCTACTCCCATCAATATTGCTAATGAAAATAATTATCCAAGAGCTTATGTGGCAGGTGTTAGAAAATTAGTTCCTATACAAGATAGACGCAAAAATAGATTTATTGAATTAGCTGCTGAATTTACCCAGTTACAATTACCTACTTCTGATTTGACTGTAGAAGGTAAAAGCTGGTATACTAGTGAACTAGTGCAACATGGATATACCAACGAAGGGCAATTAATCGGAGCAAGCATTGGCCCCGGAAGTAATATACAAACTATAGCTATTGCTTTTGTCCAAGGGTTTACTAAATTAGGTCTAAAATTTGACAGATTAGTACACAACAATGATTTTTATTATAATGCTTTTACAGTGACTAATGATGCTACAAGACATTGGGTAGATGTATCTACTACAGTAATTGCCAATTATCAATACAAGCGTTTCTTGCTTAGTTCAAATATGGCTTTTAGTAGATCTTTAAATTATCAATGGTATATATTAGAAGGGCAGGGGTATTTTAAAAATGGGTATGACTTATTTAATTTTCACACCAATATTTCTTTAGCCTACCGTTTTTAAAACTTTACTTTTTTAAAAAAGAATAAACCGATTATGGCAAGTGCTTCCAATGAAGCGATACCTATAAAAATTGAAAAAAACCAACTCGTTTCATTCATTTTTAAAGGCATTTCAGGAGCGTCTACCACTTGAATAGTGGGGGTTTCTTGCAATAACATGGTTTTGCTAGCCTCCAAATTTTTTGTTAATTCTGCAAATATAGTGGCTTGAACTATTTTATCTCTTCCTGATATTTCTGCATTCACTTCTTTATTTTGAGAAAAAATAGGATTAATATCAAGTAAATCTCTACTAGCATCAATAGAAGAAGATGTTTTTTGATTGAGTATCGTTTTTAAGCTATCTACACGTTGTTGCAATCTATCTACATTGCCTCTAATTCGTTTTGTTTTAGTTGCGATATAAAATTCGGAAGTTACTTTTAATAATCTTTCACATAAAAGCTTACTCAATTTTTCATTGCGTGTGGTTACTTCTAAAGAGAATAAGCTTAATTTCTTATCTGGTTTTAAAATAGATAATTCTTTAGCGGTGATTCTTTTGATAATAATATGTAATAAGCTATCTTCTAAACGTACATTTTTTAATTGATTTGCATTAAACTTTACCTGATAACCTACTTCTTTGCTTTTTAACCATTTATCATTATAACCATAGGCATTTGCATACATATCGGCAAGGGAGCCAGTACCTAAAGAATCAACAGTCGTTAATAATGCTTTTTTAATTAGGGTTTTACTTTTTAACAAGCCTAACACATTATCACCTTGTAAAACACCACTACCGCTAGATAATCCTCCAATATCAAAACCAAATTGCCCTGCTAAGGCAGACGCTATACCACCACCCGATGATTTATTATCTTCTACTACAAAAGTGGTTGAAGCGGTATAAGTATCTTTTTTTATCAAAACATAAGCGGAACCCAATACTGAGCCAATGATGCCCATGAGGACTAAAATTTTCCAATGTCCTAATAAAGATTTACTATAAGACACCATATTTTGTAGGAGGGATGCTAATAAAAAGGGAGCTTCTTCTTTGTTATTGATAGGATGATTCATTTTTATAGCTACTTTTTAAGAATACTAATTAAACTAATAAGGGCAGATAAGGATCCAGTTAAAGCAGATACTTCTATAATGGACAATCCTTTGCGATCTGATTCTGTTTTTTCTGGAACAATAATTTTACTACCAGGATAAATTCTTGGGTAGTTTCTGAAAAATAAAAAATGCCTTATTTTTTTATTTATACCACTGCTATATTGAACATAGGCTTTTTTAATATTTCCTTTATCGGTTACCCCTCCAGCTTCAGAGATATAAGAAGTAAAGCTACCCGATTCGTAACTTAATATTTGTGGATTAAATACGGCACCTTTTACTTCTACGAAGGGTTCATTTCTTGGCACATAAATACTATCTCCTGCACGTAATAGTAACAAAGCGTCACTTCCGTTAACATTAGCTAAAATATTGGTACCAACACGCAATGAATTTCTAAAAACTTGTACATCTCCAAGAGAGGCATAAGGCGAAATTCCTCCAGCACGCGCAATGACTTCTTGTACTGTTTCATTTCTTTTTTCAAGCGCATATTCTCCAGCATATAAAACTTCGCCCCCTAATTTTATTGTACCTAAATTTCTATAGTTAAGTAATTTTGGAACAAAAATATAA
>CANHPI010000107.1 GCA_947462425.1 Bacteroidota bacterium | reverse complement strand
TCAATCGGAGATGAAATTATATCAGTAAATGGATATACTCTTAAAAATGATTTTAACAATTGGATGGATTATTTTATTGATAACGATATTGAAATCATTGTTTCTTCAAATCAAAAATTGAAGTCTATTATTTTAAATAGACCTTTAAAGGCCATTAGTTATTTTGATATTTTAAAGCTGAAACAAAAAAATATAGCTGAAGATAATTTTAATCATTGGCTAACATCTAATGCTTAGGTAATAAGTTATTTTTTTTAGTTTATAATAGTTTTATCTTTAGAAAAAAAATGATGGAAGAAACTACCTTATTCAATAATCAGCAGCAAGATAACTCTATAAATCGTTCGCAGTTTTTAACTGTGTTTTGTATTTTATCAATTTTAGGATGTTGTCTATCTGTTGTTTGGAATATTTATGAATATTATTCTATTACAGTTTCTGAAGTTAGTTTAGCAAATATGGTTAAAGGTGAAGGAAATACTTATGGGCTTTTGATAGGAATTCAGGATGTAATAAAAAAAGCTATTGATAATGCATTATTAAATTTAATAATTGGAGTATTATTTTCAAGTATATGCTTTTATGGAGTGTTAATGATGTGGAAGTTGAAAAAAATAGGGTTTTTTATTTATTCTCTTGGAGAAATTACACCTGCAATAATATCTTTTTTCTTAATTGGTAGTGGACCTATCGCTGCATTTTTTGTAGTAACAAGACTGATAGTATCAATTGTTTGGGTTGTACTTTTCGCTACTAGTTTTAAAAATTTGAACAATTAATCATCAACTTAAACTTTTGTTATTTTTTATGTTTAGGTACTATAATCAATTTAATTTTCCAGATTTTTTTTTGTAGAAGAGAACTTTATTATTATTTCTTTTACAATTATTGTATATATGACATCATTAATGGGCGATTTTTAAATTCGCAAACAAAAAAAGTGGGTTTTATAATTATTCTATATTTAATATTCTAGCTTCATTACAAGCGAGAAAATGATTTATTAATTTTAAAAATGTTTAACGTTTAGTTATTTTCTTGAATCTTACGTCATTTTTTTAATTGCATCTCCTTCATATTTTTCAATAATAGCTTTCACTAACCGATGCCTAATAACGTCAACAGTTGTTAATTCTATAATTTCAATACCTTCTGTTTTCTTCAATAAACGAACTGCTTGCGCTAATCCTGAGGTTTGGTGTCGTGGTAAATCAATTTGAGTCATATCGCCATTAATAATGAATTTAGCATTTGCTCCCATACGCGTCAAAAACATCTTCATCTGACTTTCAGTGGTATTTTGTGCTTCATCCAAAATCACAAAAGCGTTATCTAAAGTTCGTCCTCTCATAAATGCTAAAGGAGCAATTTGAATGATTTTAGCTTCAATGTACTGGTTTAGTTTGTCAATAGGAATCATATCATGTAACGCATCATAAAGAGGTTGCATATATGGATCTAATTTTTCTTTTAAATCTCCAGGTAAAAATCCTAAATTCTCACCAGCCTCTACAGCAGGTCTCGTTAAAATAATTCGTTTTACTTCTTTATTTTTTAAAGCTCTTACTGCTAATGCAACTGCTGTGTATGTTTTTCCTGTACCGGCAGGACCAACAGCAAAAATCATATCATTGCTGCCAACCGCTTGCATCATTTTACGCTGATTATCGGTTCGGGCTTTAATAACTAATCCACTATTTCCAAATAAAATAATATCAGACCCAGTGGCTTCCTCCTTTGCGTGTAATAGGTTATCGCCGGTCTGTCCTAATAAACGTTCAATAACAGTGTCGGTTAATAAACCGTTTTTGTGGTAATAATCTACCATCATGGCTAATTTTTTTTCAAAATGCGAAATTTCAATTTCGTCACCCAATACTTTTATTGAATATCCTCTTGCAATAATTTTAAGTTTTGGGAAATATTTTTTTATAACGTTGAGTTTAACATCATTTACACCGTATATCTCAACAGGTTCAACGCTATCTAATGTTATTATTTTCTCTATCAATGTTCTAATTTTATGTTAATAATTCGGTTAATCAAATACTTTGTTTGATAAAAGTAAGCCTAAAATATTATTTACTTTTACAATATCATCAAAAAGTTTTCAAAATGTCTATAATCACTATTACTACAGATTTGGGTTATCGCGACCCTTACTTAGCAATGGTTAAAGGCATAATATATTCTAAACAACCAAATGCCAAAATAGTTGATTTAGCTTGTGAGGTAAATATGCATGCTCACAACGAAGGTGCTTTTGCATTAAAAAGTGCATTACCCTATTTTCCGGAAGATACCATTCATTTATTTGCTATAAAATATTTAAATTCTTCAGAAACGATAACAAATTTATCAATTGATAATACGCGTTATTTATTAACTAAATACAATGGACAATATATTATTTGTCCGGATAATGGTTTATTAACACTTATTGATAAAACATTTAATGAAACAGTATATCAATTATATTTTGACTCAGCGCGACAACACTCATTTTATTTAAGAGATGTTTTTGCTGAAATTGCCTGTAAATTAATTAATAAAGTTGCTTTAGAAGATTTTTGTTCTGAAACTCAAGACTATTGTAAGTTATTTAATTTTGAAAGTTTTTCTACTCCAAATAATTTACAAGGAATGGTGTTATACGAAGATTCTTTTGGTAATTTAATAACAACAATTACAAAACAAGAATTTGAAAAACATATTGGTAATAAACGATTTTCAATTGCACTTCCCTCATCTAATGTTTATAAAATTTACAATACCTATGACGATGTAAAAATTGGTGATATTGTTTGTTTTTTTAATTCTATGGATTTGTTAGAAATATCTTTATTAGGTCAATCAGCTACAAAAGTAGCAATGAAAAGTAAAGTTTTAAGTAAATATAAAATTGATAGGATAATAGTAGAAATTTATGATTAAAAGATTTGTCAAAATGACTTTTAAATCTGAATATATTGAGGATTTTAAAATTGTTTTTAATACTAATAAAAAGTTTATTGAAGCAATGCAGGGTTGCAGCCATGTTGAATTATTGCAAGATATTAATAATCCAAATATATTTTTCACATTTAGTATTTGGGAAGATGCATCTTATTTGGAAGCATACCGTCAATCTGAGTTATTTAAAAATGTTTGGGCTAAAACAAAAATATTGTTTGGTGATAAGCCGGAAGCATGGAGTTTAGAACAACGTTAGTTAAAAAAAATAGTTATGCAAGATTTGAGTTTATGTATCCTCTTTTTCTAAATGTTTAGTCTATGCAATTTCATTTAGGATTTAAACCGGAAGTTAGTCAGAAAAAAATAACCCATCAAGATGGTGTGTTATTGATTGGCTCATGTTTTAGCGAGCATATCGGAAATTATTTAAGCAATTTGAAATTTAATGTAGAATCAAACCCATTCGGAATTGTTTTTAATCCAAAAAGTATAGAGATTTCTTTAAATAGAATTATTGAGAAAATATATTTTAACGAAGATGATGTGTTTGAAAAAGAAGGAATTTGGTTTTCATTGGAAGCTCATAGCTCGGTATTTTCAACTACTAAATTTGATTTGATTGAAAAATTGAATACAACAATTGATGAGTGGAATTCAAAGTTGACATCGACTTCTTTTTTAATGATTACAGTTGGTTCAGCTTTTGCTTATAAAAGTATTCAGCAAAATAAGGTAGTAGCAAATTGCCATAAATTACCACAATCTGTATTTGATAAATTATTATTAGAAACGCAAGATATTGTATTGGCTTATCAAATTTTAATAGATAAACTAAAACTACATTATCCAAAATTAAATATACTTTTTACGGTTTCTCCTGTTAAACATTTGCGCGATGGAGTAGTAGAAAATAATTTAAGTAAATCTATTTTAATACAGTCCGTTCACAATATTATAAAAAATAATAGCAATTGCATTTATTTCCCAGCTTATGAGCTTGTAAATGACGATTTAAGAGACTATCGTTTTTATGAATCAGATATGGCGCATCCAAATTTACAGGCAATAAATTATGTTTGGAAAAAGTTTTCTGAAGTATTTTTTAATGATAAAACAATAAGCATTAATGAAAAGGTAAATCAAATACATCAGGCTTACAACCATAAATTGTTTAATAAAGAAACTGAATCTTCTATTAAATTTAAGCATCAATTTTATCAAAAATGTGTTACGCTGCAATCTGAATTTCCGTATATTGATTTAATTAAAGAGTTACAACATTTTAATACTTATGAAGATTAAAAATATAAAGCACATATTTTTTGATTTAGATAACACCCTGTGGGATTTTGAAAAAAATTCTCGAGAAGCTTTATTGCATTTGTTTTTAGAACATAATATTAAATTGCATTGTAAAACAGATTTTGATAGTTTTATCGATATTTATGAATCGATTAATCACGAGTTGTGGCATTTATATAGCTTACAGCAGACAACCAAGGAGGAATTACGTTACCAACGTTTTTATAAATCATTTTTACATTTCAAGTATGATAATTTAAATTTAGCTCATCTTTGGGCTGATGATTATTTAAAAATATCTCCATATAAAACGCACTTAATTGATGGGGCAATGGATGTGTTATTGTATTTAAAAGAAAAGTATCAATTACATATCATTACTAATGGATTTAAAGAAGTTCAGCATATCAAATTAGATTACAGTAATTTAAAACCTTTTTTTGAGCATATTATTATTTCGGAGGAACATGGATTTAATAAACCTGATATTAAAATTTTTGATTTAGCTCAACGCTTAACAGCTGCTCAAATTGATGAATGTGTAATGATTGGAGATAATTATGATGCTGATATTTTAGGCGCTTTAAATGCTCAATGGAAAGCTATTTATCTATCTGTTAATCAAAAAGAAAATGAAGATAAAAACTATTCTCAAATAAATAGATTAATTCAATTGAAAGAATTTTTCTAGATAGGTACAAATTAATCAAATTTATTTAATTGAAATTTTTTACTAAATCTTTAAATAATAACAAAACAAAACTTATACAAATAAAAAAGTAATTTTTTATTTGTATAAGTTGCAAGGTTGTTATCCTATAAATATGAGCTCCTTCAATAACTATAATTGTATTGAAATAGATTGTATATTATGGTTGGAGATTATTGAAAATAGGAGCTTTTGTCCGTTTAAATTAAATTTTAAATGTAGTTTTAAAACACTTGCTTACTATGCTTTTAATGAATTAACTTATTTTTTTGGAATATTTAATACCTTTCGAAAACCGAATAAAGTATTTAGTAATGTTTTGATTGCGGTATAATTTGGTTTTAATTTTAATATTTTAGAACTTCTATCATCTTTTTAGCAATAATTTCACTCATTTTATAATTTGATTCATGAGTCCAGCCTGCAATATGAGGTGTTAAAACAACCCTTTCACTTTTTAAAATATATTGAAGTGTTTCTGGTAAGGTTGTAATATCAATGTTTTCGAAAGAGTTTGATTCGTATTCTAAAACATCTAAACAAGCGCCTAATACTTTTCCAGATTTTAAATATTTTACCAAATCATCTGATTTTAAACATTTACCACGGGCTGTATTGATGACATAAATGTTTTTTTTGAAGGAAGATAAAAACGCATCATTAACGTAATAATTTGTTGCAGAAGTTAGTGGTAAATGAATACTGATAATATCTGCTTCATCGTATATTCTTTCTAAAGATGATTCAATAACAAATTCATTTCCAAAATTTTTTTTACCAGTATCATGTGCTAATATTGTGCAGCCAAATCCTTGTAAGCGTTTAGCAAATTCGGAACCCATATTCCCATAACCAATTACTGCCACTGTTTTTCCTTTTATTTCAAATCCCCGGTTTTCTGCACGTTTCCAAATGCCTTTACGAACCTCAGAATCTGCACGTTTTAAATTATTTAATAGCATCAGTAACATTCCTAACGTGTGTTCGCCAACAGCATCTCTATTTCCTTCTGGTGCGCTCACACATGTTATACCTTTGCTTTTAGCATAGTTTACATCTATGTTTTCCATTCCGGCACCAACGCGCCCAATACATTTTAGGTTTGTTGTTAATTCTAAAATATCTTTTGTTAATTTAAATTTGCTTCTAATAACTACTCCATCATAATTAGGAAGTAATTGAATTAATTCCTCTTTTGATTTGTTCCAAAATAAATCACATTGAAAACCAGCATTAATTAAAGTTTCATGTAATATTTCGTGATTTGAATCTATACAAAGAATTTTTTTCATGATATTGTATTATTTCATTTTCGTTTAAAAGATAAATTTAATAATCTTAACATTACATATTTTGACTTAATGTTTGTTTTTTTAATGGAGAGATTAACTAATTTTTTTATAAATATTTTAAATATACTAATTATCTTTATTTTGCATTTAAACGTAAAGTCTTTTTCTTTTATTTAAAAATTTAATCTTTTATGATTTGAGGAGACAAAAAATTTCATTTAAATAAACTCATTAAATTTAAAGGCAACAGATTTAACGTTACAAACTGTGTAATTTTGATAATTAAAGGTGTTTATTAAATGTTGCGCTTCTGGTAATTCAAATACTTCTTTTAGATTTCGGATTTTACCAATCGGAACATCATGTTTTACACATTTGTTAAATAAAATTTCAAAATCTAGTTTTTGTATTTGTTCATTTAAAAGATTAAACAAGGCAAGGCGATTAGCAACTCGTAATTGATTATTGCTGTATTCAGGTATAACTTGAATGTTTAGAATTTCGCACAACTGCTTAAATTGTTTATCGCTTCCAATGGCAAAAGTAATTTGATGATTATCTTTTGTTTTAAAAATTTCTCCATATGGCGCTATATTTGGATGTAAAGAGCCTTGTGCTATTGGCAAGTGATGTGCAATTAGCCAATTTGTTGCTTGATTGGCTAATGAAGCAATAGCTGTGTCAAATAATGATACTGTTATATGAGAGCCTTGATTGGTTTTATATTTGTTTAATAAGGCAATTAATATAGCTTCTTTTAATTGATGCCCAGCTAAAATATCAATTAAGGCAACCGGCATTTTTAAAGGACTTGCATTTTTTTCTCCGTTCATAAACATGAAGCCACTTTCAGCTTGCAAAATTAAGTCATACGCCGTGCGGGGGCTTTCAGGTCCAAATCCATTAATTGATGCGTAAATTAATGTTGGATTTAGTTTTTTTAAAGAGCTATAATCTACTTTTAATTTTATATCATCACCCAATTTATAATTGCTTATTAAAATGTCAGCAGTTTTAATTAAGTCGTAAAATTGTTGTAAATCATTATCAAGTAATAAATCTAAAAATAGAATTTCCTTACCTGAGTTTATGCTCCAGTAGTAAGCACTGGTTTTATCTTCTTTATTTTCTGATTGTAATTTCCAACTTCTGGTCACATCACCGTTTGTTTTTGGATTTTCAATTTTAATAACAGTTGCACCCAATTCAGCAAAAAATAATCCTGCAGATGGCCCAGCCAAAACGCCTGCCAATTCTACAACTATTAAATCTGAAAATGGTTTATTCATTGCTAAATTAAAATGCGGCTTGCTCAGGTTTATTATTTAAGATTAATTCGATTTTTTCACTGACTTCAGGTGTAATTAAATAAACAACCTCTAAGGCTTTTAAGTTCTCAATCAATTGTTCTTTTTTTGAAGCTCCTAAAATAGTGGTGCTAACGTTTGGATTTTTTATCGTCCAAGCAATAGATAGTTTTGCAATTGATGTATCTAATTCATTAGCAAGTAGTGTTAATTTCTTAGTTTTCTCTATTTTAGATTCTTCACCTAAAGTTCTTTCTTTTAACCAATCCATTCCTTCAATATGTAAACGATTATCTTCAGGAACGCCGTTGTTATATTTACCAGATAACAAACCTGATGCTAAAGGACTCCAAATTGTTGTTCCCATTCCAAAATCCCTGAATAATAATAAATAATCTTTTTCAATTTTCGTTCTTTCAAACATATTGTATTGAGGTTGTTCCATAGTTGGTCCAATCAATCTGTTTCTTTCAGCAAATACAAATGCGGCCATGATTT
>CANHPI010000106.1 GCA_947462425.1 Bacteroidota bacterium | reverse complement strand
TTCAGTATCTGATGCCGGAGTAGGTGCTTTATGCGCTCGCTCTGCTGTAATGGGAGCGTTTATGAATGTTCGCATTAATGCTAGTGGATATGATGATAAAACGTTTGTGAATGACTTGATTATAAAAGGCAAAGAACTTGAAAACAAAACCATCGCTTTAGAAACAGAAATTTTAAAAATAGTGAATGAGAAAATTGGGATGTAATTTTTATAGTAATATTAATTTAAATTATAAAAATTAAAACATATGTTGAATTTAATAACAGGGTTAGTCGTTGATATTTTCTTTTGCAGATCTATTGCTAAGGCTGGCAATGAATTAGCTAAAGATCCGGAGTATATTAAAAATATTAAAAAAATCAAACAGCTAGATCAAGAATTAGTTAGACTACAGCAAAACTATTATCAACATAAAAACAGTCGATTAGTTAATGCGTTTATTAGTTATGGTATAGATTTATATGATTTAGATGAAGGAGATAGAGCTAAGGAATTATACGCACTAAGTCACGGTATAGGAAAATATAAAAATTTAAATCCTTTAGATAAAAATCAACAAGAGCTAAATAGGCAACTATTACAAAAACGAGAGAGAATTGAAACAGAAGCTACAGAATCACAAAAAATAGCTAGTATAAAAGCTCACTTAAAATCAGAGCAAAAACGTAAATCAAGAAATATGGTAATAAGTTTAATCGCATTTATTTTCGGTGTTTACCTATTATTTAAAAATTACATATTTTTTGGAGGAATTTTTGCAGGTTTTGGCTGTTATTTCTTTTTATATAATTATAAAGCTATAAAAAGAGATTTAAAGAGTAAACAATGAAATAAAAGTATATATCAGTTAAAAAAATAAAGTACTATTTCGCCTATAAATGAAAAGAACTTGAAAACAAAACCATCGCTTTAGAAACAGAAATTTTAAAAATCGTGAATGAGAAAATTGGAATGTAACTTTTTTATTTAGTTAAGATATTGCTAAATCTAAAAAAGTTAGATGACTATTTAGTTAAATCATAACAAAAGTATTAACAGTATAAAATAGCATTTACTAGATATGGCGCATATTTATATGATTTAGATGAAGGCAACTGAGCTAAAGAATTATAAAACTAAGCCACAAAATAGGAAAACATAAAAATCTAAAACATTTATAAATAACAACTATAATTAAATTCAAAATGGCAAAATCAATTGAAAAAAACACAGAATATCAAACAATAAAAATCAAGAAGAGAATTTGGATGTTGGAAAATTTGCGTGTAACGGAGTTTTCAAATGGTGACGCAATCCCTGAAGCGAAAACTGATAAAGAGTGGAAGGAAGCTCATAAAAAAAAGAAACCTGCTTTTTGTTATTTCAAAAATGATTCCACTAAGGATGTTCTTTATAATTGGTGGGCAATTGAAGACTCTAGAGGATTAGCTCCTGAAGGATATATAATTCCAGATGAGACAGATTTCTATGAACTAGTGCAGGATTTAGGAGGAGATGAAAAAGCGTTAAATAGTCTAAAATCTAAATTGGGATGGGAAAAAGAGGCTGCTGGTAATGGCAAGTCAAAATTTGAAGCTAAGCCTACTGGATGTCGGGATAAAGACGGAACATTTGCAGGTGATGGATTAGCTTATTTTTGGAGTCGTTCTGAAGGTACTTTAGTTTTAACTCCAACTTATTATTCTTTTGATCCTCCATATCGTTATTCTTTAGATGACGAAAATGGTCTTGCTGTAAGGTGTGTTAAACCCTTCATTTTTGAGTAATAATACTACCCTTAGTGTTTTATTTAAATATTTCGCAAATATATTATATCTAAATAATCATCAATAACAAAAAAATCATTTTGGCAAAAACAACAACTATCGCTGGAAACACATTTTTGTTTACCGGCAAATTAACCGAATTTACACGCGAAGATGCAGAAGCACATGTAGAAGCCGAAGGTGGTAAAGTTTTAAGCGGCGTAAGTGCCAAACTAAATTACTTAGTAGTTGGCGAAGATGCCGGGAGTAAATTAGCAAAAGCCGAAGCATTAGGCACTGTAACTATTTTGCACGAAAAAGAATTTTTGAAGATGATGAATCCTAGCAAAAAACCCCCTACTAAAGCTGCATCAAAAGCAGAACCCAAGAAACCGACAACTGTACTTGGGCGAAATGAAATTATGCTTAATTGCGATTATAAAAAGTTTCTTGAGCTTGTGAAAAAATTTAAAGGTAATATGGAATATGAAAATTTCGATAAAAAAATCCCTTTGGTTGAATTGCATGATGGGGAAATCTCCTTTGATGATTTGGAATTTGAACGTGGCGGTCCTGTTTTTTATTGGTCGAAGGCAAATAGCAAACTCATCATTCATTATTCGATAAAAATGCCAAGTGAGCAAATTAACTTAAATGGTGATTTTTTTAAGGAACTAGCTAAATACACAACTTCCGATTTTAAAATTACAATCTGGGATATGGAAAGTAGAGAGATGTTTTATGTTTTAAATAAAAATGGAGCATTAAAATATGATGTTGTTTGTGAAGATGATTTATATACCGATGTGCCTTATGTGCAAAATTTAGCAAAATCAAAGGGCTTAAAAAAGAAAGGTGGTGAATATGATAGCGATGAAATGTATGATGTTATTTACGAATTAACTGATGACTTTTTAAACTCATCAAACAATGCGTATCTAGAGATAGCACCAACTTGGTTTAAATAAAAAGAAATTTTATTTAAAAAATATATAATACCTTAATAATCATCAATAACTAAAAAATAAAATGGCAAAAAAAGAAACTGAAAAATCAACTCAGAAAAAGGAATCTAAATCAGAACCAAATATTAGTGCTTTTGAAGAAATAAAAATTGGAAAACAAATTTGGATGGCAGAAAATTTAAATGTTGATCGATATAGAAATGGTGATGAAATCCCGCAAGCCAAATCTAAAAAAGAATGGATTGAAGCTTTTAAAAAAGGACAGGGGGCTTGGACATACTTTGAAGGAATTGAAGCGAATGGGTTGGTTTATGGTAGACTTTATAATTGGTATGCGGTAAATGATGCTCGGGGCTTAGCTCCAAATGGGTTTAGTATTCCTACAATAGAAGAATGGCTTGAACTGATTGAATTCGCGGGAGGACAGCCAGAAGCAGGAGAAAATTTAAAAAGTAAAAAAATGTGGACTAGTGGCAATGGAAAAGACAAATTAAGCATGAATATATTGCCTGGTTCATATCGCGGTGCTAATGGAAATTACGATTATAAGCTAGGTACAAATGCTGAATTTTGGACTAGTTCAGATTTACACAAAGGTTTAATGACAAGCATTACAGAAGCTTATGATATTAAGTTTTCTATAAATCCTTGGTCTGAAAAAGCTGCAGTAACTAAACTTGGAAGCGGTTTATCAGTTAGATGTATCAAAAAATAATTTTATTTGTATTCTGTTTTATTTTAAAAAAAGTAAAAAAATTGGCTTCTAAAAAGCCTATACAGTAAGAGTTAATTTCAAAATATAAATTATGTATTACAGAGTGTTTGCGGAAAATCCAAATGTATATCCTGGATATGGATATAATTTAAAAGACAACGAATTAAACCAAATGGCTATTTGGTACTTAAATTCATTGTATGAGCAGTTAGACGAGTCAGAATTTAATGATAAGAAAGAACTTTTTGAATCAGCTAACGAGATTGAAATAATAAATCAAATCGAAAACTATTTATCAAATTTTGATGGTTCTTTATCAGTTGAAAGGTCAGAAACCCCATTCGAAGAGTCTGACTGTGATGATTTTGATGAAATGAATAATCGTCCATGGAATTAAATATTAAGTTAACATTAACAATATTAAAAAATGAATTAAAGGTTTAAATTAATAAAAGCTTAAAATGAAAAAAGAAGAAAATTATGGTATTCTTGCTTCTATAGATTGGAATTCAAATAAATGGCAGGATAACCCAACTTCTGAAGATTTAAGCCAATCTAAATTTGGTAATGTAATCAAAACTGGAAAAACATTTACTTCTTTAAATTTTGCGCATAAAAAATTTCCAAATCTTGATGGATACTATCCCGCTTTATTGCCACAATTATGGAAGAAAACACCTGATAAAGAAAAATCTAAAAAAGTAATTATTGTTTTTATAAAATCATTTAATTGGCATGATAAACAAAATTATTTAGTTGGTTTTTATGCCTTTCCTATATTTAAAAAAGAATCAATTAACTCTCCTTTAGATTCAACTTTAATGGATATTAATATTAGGTCACAAGTAAAAGATATTTATTTGCTAAATAATTCTATAAATTTATCAAAACACATTGATTTAAATAAGTTTTTACCATTTGGTAAAGATTTAGGAAAACAAGGCTATAATTATTTAACAAAAGATAATGTTTTAAAAATAATGGACTCTATTAGAAAAGTCAATCCAAATATACCTGAATTAGAGGGAGTAATGTTACGAATATTAAAGTTTTTAAAATAATAAATTAAGGCAAGTTTATAAATGAACATATCACAATACAAAACAAAAATAGCCTCTCGCTATTTGCCAGTAGATCCTGAGCAAATAGGGCTAAAAATAATGGAGGCCGATTATTATTTTACTTCCATTAAACACGATGGTTATTTTGCTGCTTTAGAAATTAAAAATGGCAAAGCCACGTTGTATGATCGTAATGGTAATCCAAAAGAAATAAAAGCCATCACTACTGCTGCTAAATCCATTAAAGAGGATGTGATGTTAGCGGGCGAAATTTGTGTTTTTAAAAATGGCAAATCTTCCAACAATCGCGAAGTTGCCGCAGCGTTAGATGAACCTGAAAAACATGATATTCGTTTTGGTGTGTTTGATATGATTGCATACAATGGGGAAGAGCCAACTTTAGATGCAAAAGAAAAAACCGCCTTGATAAAAAAATTAGCTACCTCAAACGAAGTGTTTGCCATTGAGCAAACCTTGATGGAAAGTAGAAAAGACATTATTGCTTTTTATAAGGATATTGCAGGTAAAGAAGAAGGTGCTGTTGTGCGTTCGGCTGATGGCATAATTTATAAAATAAAACCATCCATTACATTAGATTTAGTAGTGCTCGGTTATGCATTAAGCTCGGGCGAAGATGAAATATTAAGAGAGTTATTACTTGGCGTAGCCAAAGATAAAGGTGAGTTTCAAATTGTAACAAAATGTGGCAATGGTTTCTCGGATAAAGATCGCCAAGAATTTGTAAAAAAATTAAAACCACTAACGGTTGCAACCCAATATACCGAAGTGTCGGGAGCAAAAACAGCTTTCGTAATGGTAGAGCCAACTTTAGTAATGGAGCTTTCCTGTTTAGATGTTATTTCAGAAACATCTAAAGGAGCCATTCGGAAAAGCGTTTTAAATTATACTAAAAAAGAAGGCTATACTTTAAAGGAACAAGCTGTTACCATTAGTTGTATTTCGCCAGTATTTGAGCGTTTTCGTGACGATAAAAAAGCAATTGCTACGGATGCTGGTGAGCAACAGTTTAGTTATTTAATTGATGAAACTGCAAAAGAGGAAAGTGCGGAATTAAAACCATCAACTATTAAGTTACGCGAAGTGTACACCAAAACGGGTAAAGGTGGAACTGCAGTTCGAAAATTTCTGGGCATACAAACGCATAAAGAAAAAACTGGGAAGTATGCACCATTTGTTGTGTTGTATACCGATTTTAGTGCGGGCAGAAAAACACCAATGGAACAAGACATTTTTGTATGTGCCACAAGCAAAGACATGGAAAATAAAATGGCGGAATTAGTAGCAGAAAATATTAAAAAAGGTTGGGAAAAAGTTTAAACTAAACATATGGCAAAAGCAATTCAATTTGCTGTAGATAAATTAAAGTTTGCAGCAGCTCTCACCAAAATAGACCGAGATAAAGTATACGGTTTTATAGAAGTAAAAGTAAATGACGATAAAGGCAACCCATGCAGAATGGGTAGTTTGTTGGATGACGGTAGAACTTTAGTTTTAAATGGCGCAACAGCCATTAAAACAGTTGATGTCTCTTTTAATGAACTTGATAAAAAGGAATTAAAAGTGGTGTATCAGGATGGAAAAGATGCTGTGCTTGTTCCTTCGAGTTATGAAGGTGAAGTGAGTCTTACAGAAACTACGTTAGATGATTTATTTAATTTAGAAATAACAAGTGTATATCAATTAGACATTGAAGATGCCGCACAAAAAAAATCAGTTACCGATTATTTAGCTGATGGAAAAGTGGCTCGTTTTGTATTTAATTACCGTGCCGATTACGAAGGCGCAGATGCTATATTAATTTCAAATCGAGATGGTATTTTTGCTTTAACTGGCCGTATCATTGATTTTCCCTATTTAGAAAACAAATTAGCGCCTATTACTGAAACGTTAGTTGAGGAAACCATTGAAGAAGAAGAAATGGATTTTGGAATGTTATAAAAATAAAAGCGATGTCAAGACAAATAAATTTAGCCGATAACAAAGGCCGCAATGCAGAAGTGATTTTTAAAAGTTTCACAAAAAAACCATTAGTAAAATCAGTAACACCAAAAGGTGAGGCAACGCAAACTGTGCGCGTGTTAAAATCAGTTGCACAAAATTCATACGAACATTTACTAAAACTAAATGGAGGAGATGAAGCGGTGGCACAATCATTGATAATAGCCGATCCTGAGTTTGATGTTTCAATGACTGGTTTTTTTGTTGATGAAACAAGTAAGATTTATATTGATGCAGATTTAAAACCTGTTTTTCGAATTCAGAAAACAGAAGCCGTTTATTTGCCCGATGGTTCTTTAAAAGAAGAACGTACTCCAAAAGAAACCATTGCAAATATTTTAGCGGAACATCCCATAAAACCTGCCGGCAAATTATTACCTAAAAAGGATGTTTATAACAAATTTGTGTTTTCAAAAAAATATCAGCTAACTCATATTAATGGCTTAACCTTTGATTTTTTATATGAAATGGCTAAAGATTTACAAGATAAAGATGCGCTAATGATGCTAGCAGGCGGTGCAAAAGGCAATGAACCATTAGTGTTTCAAGATGGAGGAAAAACCTATCGTGCATTTTTAGAAGGCAGAGTAAAAGATAAATCCTATATTTTATTAATCCATCTTTCTAATTTAGAATTAAAGGGTATTAGTAATTAACAATAAAAAACTATACAGTAAAAAATATAGTCGATATTTATTTTGAATTATAGAATTTAATACCAAATTGTAAAAAGAACTTTAATTAAAATAAAAACGATTACAAAATGTTTTTTGAAATATAATTTTTATTTAAATTTATCGAAATACCCTAAATAATATTTTTTAATATAAAATAGTGGAGTCCAGAACCCACTTTAAAAAACGGGGCGAATTCCGAAAAGCCATAAGAGTAAGAGAAAATAAATATTGAAAAATGGAGACATTAAAGTTAAATTCTTTGGATTTAAGCAGTTTGAAAGATGTTTGTAAAATAATTAAAATTAGATTGGATAATTCAGTCAATATAATCGATGAAATGGGCGGTCCAGATTATTTCTATATAAAAATTGACACGACAAATAATACAGCTATACCATTAAGTGATGATGCAAATTTATCCTTAATGGAAAAATATACAAGGGCTAATTACGCAGGAATATATGAAGCCTATATCGAATGTGGATCATTTGAAGGATGTTTTAGCATTTATTCAGCTGATGATAATCACGATTGGAACTTAGATTTTCAAGGCTCAGAATTGCAAGATGAATCAGGAGATCTCAATGAAAATCAAAAGGAAAAGATAGTTGAAATAATCAACCCAAAATCGCTATATCTTTTAGCAAATGAGGTTTTAGAGGCCTGCTTAAATGCTGAATAATGGGTCAAGTCAATTTTCTAGATTTTGAAAATATTTCTAAATAGAACAAAATTAAAAAAAGTGGAGTCTATAAACCACTTTATTAAACGGGGCGTGAGAACTAGTGTAGAAGAAACAAATGATTAATAATTATTAAAACTAGGGTACTTGGTAGTTCCCTAGTTTTAAATTCAAATTCTACGAAATTTAAAAATTCGAACAGATAAGATTAAAAAGAAATAATTGTA
>CANHPI010000105.1 GCA_947462425.1 Bacteroidota bacterium | reverse complement strand
GTAATTGCAGCTCTCAATTCTTCCGGATGATGGGCATAATCATCAATGTATACAACAGACTTTGATTTTATTCGGTAATCAAATCTTCGTTTCACTCCTTTAAAAGAACGTAAGGCTTTGTTTATCACATCGCCCTTAATACCTAATTGTTGTGCAATAGCAACTGCAGCAATCGAATTTTCTACATTATGCAAACCGGGTAAACCAATAGCTACATGGCTTACAGGCTCTATCGGACTATTAATATTGTAGCAAAATTTGCCATCAATAATTTCAATAGAATTTGCAGAGTATTCAGTATCTAAATTTAATGAGTAGATGAGCCTTTTATTCTTGAGTCTCAAATCGTTATCAACATTTTTTTTAACAATCAAAAAACCATCTTTTTGAACCTGAGAAGAAAATTGAGTATAAGTTTGATGCATTGAATTTAAGTCTCCATAAATATCCAAGTGATCAGCATCAACACTTGTTATAACTGAAATATATGGATGAAGTGTTAAAAAGGAACGGTCATATTCATCAGCTTCAACTACCACATAAACATCTTTATCTGAGGGATTACCTAATAATAAATTGGTTTTGTAGTTTTGAGATATCCCTCCTAAAAAAGCAAAACAATTAATGCCTGCTGTTTTTAAAATATGTGCTACCAAGGTAGTGGTTGTTGTTTTACCATGAGTTCCTGCAATAGCAATAGTTTTAAACTGCTTTGTAATTTCACCTAAAACCCAAGCACGTTTTTGTAAGTTGTAGCCTTCGCTTTGTATATAAACCAACTCCGCATGATCTTTTGGAATAGCAGGGGTGTAAATAACAAGAATTTCTTCCTTATTATAAAGCGAGAATAACTTTTTTACCAAAGCTTTATCTTCATCAAAATGTAATTGAACACCTTCCGCCTCTAGTTGATTGGTTAATTCAGTTTCTGTTTTATCATAACCATAAACTGTTTTTTCGTAATGGTTAAAGTAACGCACTAAAGCACTCATACCAATACCACCAGCTCCTAAAAAATAATATAGTTTATAGTCTAGAATGTTCATTACAATTTATAGTTGGCTAATTTTAAAACTTCGTTTGCAATAATGCTTGTTGAATTTGGTAATGCAAGTAATCCACAATTTTTACTTAACTCCTGTTGTAATAAATTATTATTGATTAAGGCAATCGCTTCGTTTATTAAATATTTTTTTGCCTCGGTATCTTTCACTAAAATGGCTGCTTTTTTATTTACTAAAGACATCGCATTTTTTGTTTGATGATCTTCGGCAGCTGTTGGTAACGGAACTAATATGCTTGGTTTTTGAACAATACATAATTCAGAAATTGCACCGGCGCCCGCTCTTGATACTACTATATCTGCAAGTGCATAGGCTAAATCCATGCGTGTAATAAAATCAACCGCTTTTATGTTTTTTGATTCGAAGGCAGCAGTTTGTTGTTTTGCTGATTCAAAATAATTTTTCCCAGTTTGCCAAATTAATTGAATATTTTGATCTGCTAATAGATGTAACCCTTGCCCGATTGCCTCGTTAATTCCTTTAGCGCCAAGACTTCCACCAACTACTAAAATTGTTTTTTTGCTTTTATCTAATTTAAAAAACTCATATGCTTCATCTCTTTTTGCAGAAACGTTTGTAATATCCTGACGAACAGGATTGCCAGTTAGGATAATTTTTTCTTTAGGGAAAAACGCTTCCATTCCATCATAGGCAACACAAATTTTAGCTGCTTTTTTTGAAAGAATTTTATTAGTTATGCCTGCGTAAGAATTTTGTTCTTGCAATAAAGCCGGAATTCCTTTTGAAGTAGCTGCTTTTAGCAAAGGTCCAGATGCATAACCACCTGTTCCCACAACCACATTCGGTTTAAAATCGTTAATGATTCTTCTGGTTTTTAAAAGAGATTGAATAATTAAGAAAGGTAATTTAAGATTCGATAATGTAAATTTTCTTTGAAAACCAGCAATAGGAACACCAATTATTTTGTAGCCTGCTGCCGGAACTTTTTCCATTTCCATTTTACCTAAAGCACCAACAAATAAAATATCAGCGTGAGGCACCATTTTTTTTATTTCATTAGCAATGGCTACAGCAGGAAAAATATGTCCTCCTGTTCCGCCTCCGCTTAATATGACTTTTAATGGTTTCATTTTTGTTTTTGCTTCTCGACTACGCTCGAAGTGACAACGCTCTGTCAGTTCGAGCGTAGTCGAGAACACTATATTTATTCTGTTATAACTTCTTCTGCTCCTTTTCCTCCGTTATCCTCATTTGATTTACTAACACTTAAAATAACACCAATAGAGATGCAGGTAAACCAAATAGATGTTCCTCCCATACTTACTAATGGCAATGGCTGACCAGTTACAGGAAATAAATTTACTGCAACAGCCATATTTATTAAAGCTTGAAAAACTAAACTAAAACTTAATCCAACGGCCATGAGTCCTCCAAATGTTTTTTCAGAATCTCGTAATATTCTGATGCCTCTAAATAATAATATCATGTATAAGAATAACATGGCAAAACCAGTAAACAAACCATATTCCTCTACGATTATAGCATAAATAAAATCGGAAGATGCTTGAGGTAAAAAAGCACGTTGTGTGCTGTTACCAGGTCCTTTACCTATAATACCACCTGTAGCAATTGCTATTTTTGCTTGTTCACTTTGGTAATTACTTTTTGAATCACCATTACTAAAATTTTCTATACGCGCTTTCCATGTAGGACCCCTTGGAATTAAATCAGGAAACTGATAAATAATAATCCCTAATAATAAAGCAAAGCCAATACATCCCCCTAAGATGTACCCTATAAATTTTAATTTTACTCTTCCAACAAACATTAAAAATAAACAGTTTGTAAACAGTAAAGCCGCTGTAGAAAAGTTAGCAGGAAAAATTAGCAAACAAATAAAACCAACAGGTAATAATAAGTATATAAATAGTGATTTAAAATCATCTAATTGTCCTTGCCTAATGGTAAGTGTGCGAGCAACAAAAATTAATAAAATAATTTTTGCAACATCAGAGGATTGAAAAGTTAACCCTAACCCTGGAATTTCAACCCATCTGCTTGCTTCGCCAGCACTCCTCCCTTTCATCAAAGTAAAAAATAAAAGCGGAACCACTAAAAAAATACCTATTTGAGCAATTTTTGAAAAGACAGTATATTTAAGTCTATGAACAAAAAACATAATAATAATACCTGTTATAATTTTAAATCCATGGTTTAACAAGTAAAATTCAGTATTACCTTGTTTATATTTATGAGCCAATGTAACAACAGAACTATATACTACTAAAATAGATAGCAAAGACAATAGGAACACTATTGTCCAGATAACTCTATCGCCTTTTAAATATGCAAATTGCTTCATTAGTATTATTTTAGTTGTTTGAAAAAAGTTTTTGGTTGTTAGATTTAATAGTTCAGTATAATATTTATCATATCAAACAACTTACAACAAATAACTTTACTCTTTATTTAATACAAGTTCTTTAAATTTATTTCCTCTATTTATGTAATTATCAAAAGGTTCAAGACTTGGGCAAGCTGGTGAAAATAAAACGGCTTGATTTTTAATAGCCTTAGCCTTTGAAATAGTAACAGCACTTTCTAAATTATCAGCAACAAATACCATCACATGTTTATTAAAAATATTTTTTATTTCAGCAAAACAACGTCCAATATAAATTACTGTTTTAATATTATAGTAATTAATATTTTTAAACCAAGAGTAGTCAGTTTTCAAATCATCTCCGCCTAAAATCAATACTATTTCTGTATCAACGGAATTAATACTTTCTACGGTTTGCTTTGCATTTGTAGCTTTTGAATCGTTAATAAATGTGACATCATTTATACAAGCTACAAACTCAAAACTATGATCGGTTTTTCTGTTTATAGAAAATGTTTTTTTACCTAATGCAAATTCCTTCATTTTAAAGACCTCTTACAGCAGATTTAAATTGAACACCTCTGTCTTCATAGTTTTGGAATAGATCAAAACTTGCACATGCAGGAGATAACAATACAGCATCTCCTTTAGTAGCTAATTTGTAACACATGGCAACTGCTTCACCCGCAGAACTCGCTTCCATAATAGTTTCTACAGATCCTTTAAATGCTTTGATGATTTTTTTATTATCAACACCTAAGCAAACAATTGCTTTAACTTTTTCTTTAACTAAGTCAAGTAATTCATCGTAATTGTTTCCTTTGTCTTGTCCACCAAGAATTAAAACAGTTGGTTTTTGCATACTTTCTAAAGCATACCATGTAGAGTTAATGTTAGTTGCTTTTGAATCGTTAATAAATTCGATGCCATTAATAGATGCAACAAATTCTAAGCGGTGCTCAATGTTTACAAAATCTTCTAAGCTTTCGCGAATAATGTCTTTACGGATGTCTACGATGCGAGCTGCCATTGATGCAGCCATTGAGTTGTAAACATTGTGCTTGCCAGCTAAGGCCAATTGTTCTATGGTCATAATTAAGGGTTTAGGGTTATTATTGTAATTAAGGGTTATTTCATTTTCTTGTAAAAAAGCGCCGTTGCCATCTATCTTTTTTTTAATGCTAAACGGAACGCACTCAGCTTTGATAGGATGTTGCTGCATGTATTCTTCCATCACTAAGTCATCCGCACAATACACAAAGGCATCATCCTTTGTTAAATTCTGAGTAATACGAAATTTAGATGCTACATAGTTCTCAAACTTGTAGTCATATCTGTCTAAATGATCAGGTGTAATATTTAATAGGATAGCAACATTTGCCTTAAAATTATACATGCCGTCTAATTGAAAGCTGCTTAATTCTAAAACGTAATAATCAAAATTCTCAGTTGCAACTTGATAAGCAAAGCTTTTTCCAATATTACCAGCTAAGCCAACATTGTATCCTGCTTTTTTAAGAATATGATAAGTAAGTAGAGTCGTGGTTGTTTTTCCATTACTACCTGTTATGCAAATTGTTTTAGCTTTAGTATATCTTCCAGCAAATTCTATTTCAGAAATTACGGGAATGTTTTTTGCTTTTGCTTTTTGAACTAATTCTACTTTATCAGGTATACCGGGACTCTTAATAATTTCCGTAGCATTTAAAATTAAGTGTTCTGTATGTTTACCCTCTTCAAAAGCAATACTGTAATTTATTAGTTCTGTCTTATATTTTTCTTGAATAATACCTTTGTCAGATACAAACACATCATAACCTTTGGCTTGACCTAAAATAGCACTGCCAATGCCACTCTCGCCAGAGCCGAGAATAACCATACGAGGTTTTTGATTAGTTGTATTTGTAGTTGAGTTCAATGTGTTTTTATTATCTTAATTTTAATGTTACGATGGTTAAAGCAGCAAGCATAATTCCAATAATGAAAAAACGCATCACAATTTTTGATTCATGGAAACCTGATTTTTGGTAATGATGATGTAACGGCGCCATTTTAAATAAGCGATTTGCTTTGGCGAATTCCAATCCGTTTTTTTTCTTCTGATATTTAAAATAAAATACTTGCATAATCACTGATAGGTTTTCAATTAAAAACACACCACATAAAACAGGGATTAACAATTCTTTACGAATAGCAATGGCAAACACAGCAATGATTCCTCCTATTGCCAAACTTCCCGTATCGCCCATAAATACTTGGGCAGGAAAAGCATTGTACCATAAAAAGCCAACGCATGCTCCTACAAATGCGGCCATAAATACTACCAGCTCGCCAGTGTTAGGTATGTACATGATGTTTAAGTAATCTGCAAAAACGGTATTACCACTTACGTATGCCAAAATTCCCAACGTGGTCCCTATAATTGCACTTGTTCCCGCTGCCAGTCCATCAATACCGTCTGTAATATTTGCCCCATTCGACACTGCGGTCACAATTAAAATAACAATAGGAATAAAAATTAACCAACCATATTTTGCAGCATTATCTCCCATAAAAGATAAGATAGTTGTATAATCAAATTCGTTGTTTTTTACAAAGGGAATAGTTGTTTTTAATGTTTTAATTGGAGTAGCAGCGTATTTTGGTAAGGCTAAATCTTTTTTTGTACTGATTGCTTCATCAAATGAATATGCACTTTGTTGATTTGCAGTTACGCGTTCTTTAATTACAACATCCGGATGAAAATAAAAAACTGCACCCACTAATAAACCAATCCCAATTTGCCCAACTACTTTAAATTTACCTTGTAAGCCTTCTTTATTTTTTTTAAATACTTTGATGTAATCATCTAAAAAGCCAATTGTTCCTAACCAAATTGTTGAAATCAACATGAGTACAATATATACATTGAATACTTTTGAAAACAATAATGTTGGAATAATAATAGCCGCTAAAATAATTAAACCACCCATAGTTGGGGTACCTGCTTTTTCATTTTGTCCTTCTAAACCTAATTCTCTGATGGTTTCACCAATTTGTTTTTTACGGATATAATTGATAATACGTTTACCAAACACCATTGTTATTATTAAAGAAGATAATAGAGCTAAAGCCGCCCTAAAAGAGATGTATTGAAACACACCCGCTCCCGGAAAATTAAAGTATTGATCTAAGTAGTGGAATAAGTAATAAAACATATTATATATCGAGTGTTTTAAAGTTTTCTTTTACAATTTCAAAATCATCAAATGGATGTTTTACTCCACTTATCTCTTGGTACTTTTCGTGCCCTTTTCCTGCTATTAAAATAATATCACCTTCTTTAGCAAAAGCGACGGCTGTTTTAATTGCTTCTTTTCTATCACTGATTCGTAATGTTTTTTTTGCGTCCACCGGATTAATTCCAGCTTCCATTTGATTTAAAATTTCTTCTGGATTTTCGCTTCTTGGATTATCGCTTGTTAAAATAACTTTGTTACTATATTCACAAGTAATTTGTGCCATAATAGGGCGTTTAGCAGCATCTCTATCCCCACCACAACCAACTAGTGTAATTACTTGTTCGTTTCCTGTTCTGATATCTTTAATAGTTTCTAACACATTTTTTAAAGCATCAGGTGTGTGAGCATAATCAATAATAGCAACAATGCCATTTTTTGATTTAATATATTGGAAGCGACCTTCAACAGAATTTAAATTACTTAAGGTTGTTAATACCTGAACTCTATCCTGTTTTAATAATTGAGAAATGGCGTATACCACCAAAACGTTATACGCATTGAAAGAGCCAATCAACTTTACCCAAACCTCTTGATTATCAATATTTAGTAATAACCCATTTAAGTGATTTTCAACTACTCTGCATTTAAAATCAGCAATAGATTTTAATCCATATGTGTATTTTTTAGCTTTGGTATTTTGCAACATTACTAAACCATTTCGATCGTCTTTATTCGTTAACGCAAAGGCGTCGTCTTGTAAATTATCAAAGAATAATTTTTTTGCTCTGATGTATTCTTCAAATGTTTTATGATAATCTAAATGATCGTGAGTGATATTTGAAAAAGCAGCACCGATAAATTTTATTCCGGTAATGCGGTGTTGAACAATTGCATGTGAGCTAACTTCCATAAATGCATACTGACAACCAGCTTCTACCATTTTGGATAACAGTTCATTTAATGCTAAGGCATCCGGTGTTGTGTGAGTGGAAGGAATAATTGTACTATTAATTTTATTTTCAACAGTAGATAATAAACCAACATTGTAACCTAAGCCTCTAAATAAATTAAATAATAAAGTAACAGTAGTTGTTTTACCATTTGTTCCTGTGATGCCAACTAATTTTAATTTTTCAGAAGGATTATCAAAGAAGTTACAGGCAATGTATCCTAATGAAGCTGATGAATCTAAGACTTTCACATAAGTTACATTATCTTTTAAAATCTCAGGTAAGTCTTCGCAAACAACTGCTACAGCGCCGTTTTCAATTGCTACTTCAATGTAATGATGCCCGTCAGAGGCCGTTCCTCTTGTCGCAATAAATAGAGAGTCCTTTTTTACTTTACGTGAATCAAAGACTACAGACGAGATAGCTAAATTAGTGGAACCAATGATTTCATCTAATCGTGTTTTATATAATATGTCGCTTAATAATTTCACTTTTAACTAAGTATCAATGTTATTTTATC
>CANHPI010000104.1 GCA_947462425.1 Bacteroidota bacterium | reverse complement strand
CTAAATTTTGCGATTGCATAATTCCATTTACATTTCCAAAATTTGTGCTTGCACCTACATTAGAACCCACATTTCCGGTTACTTGCGATATGCCATTATTAGTTATTGCACCTACTGAAGTAAATAATACAAAACCACTAGCAGTGCCCAGAGTTGGAGCTTGTCCATAATTTATTTTGGGTGAAAATAATAGGACAATTGCTATTAAATAGAGTAGTTTATTTTTCATTATAAAGTTATTATTTGTGAAAGAATTTTCACATGGTAAAGGTGCTTGAAATACTCTCCCTTACACTTACATTAATAACTTATACTCTTATATAAATCACATATAATTTTATAGCTTTTTATTGTGGTACAAAATCATTTAATCATAGTTCAGACAATCAATAAATAAGTGTCGCCCCCATGGGGCTTTAGGTTGGTGGGGTTTAGATGTTTTGTTACCATAGTTTCGCTCCTATGGAGCTTTGTGTATTTAGTTTGCAGTACTTAGTTCTTAGTACTTAGTTATTGCTTGTTGGTGTCGCTTTGCTAAAACACCGGCAAGGGAGAAGTATTATTGCTTGTTGGTGTCGCTTCGCTAAAACACCGATATGGGCAAGTACCTACTCAAAAGACTGCAAAAGGCATCCACATGTTTGCATAACACATTGAAATGCTTGCAAAAGACATCAACATGCATGCATAAAGGATTGACATGTCTGCATAAGGGTTTTACATCTATGCAAAGGGCATTAACATGACTGCATAACGTATTTACATTTATGCATAAGACTTTTACATGCCTGCATAAGACATCAACACATCTGCAAAGGACATTAACATGTCTGCATAAGGCATCGACATGACTGCAAAGGACAACGACATGCGTGCAAAGGACATTGACATGCGTAAATAAGGGTTTAACAATGCTACAATGGCAGTTTGCAAGACAATAATTGCAAATAAACTGCCATTACAGCCTGTTAACAGTGCCATAGATTCCGATTAAGCTGATGTGCAAAACTTAGGATTTCATTGGTTTTGAGTGCAGTTTGGTAAATTAAAAACCTTATTTGGTAAAAAAAAACCTATTGGGCAATGTGGATAGTTTAAATAGTTATTAAATTACACTCATGTTTTGGCATATAAATTGAATAGGGGATTATCCTAAAAAAAAATTATTATGGACAAACGTAAAGTAGCCAAACTAAACATGTATTTGGCTGTACAACAAACCTTACAGGCTAACCAAGGTGCTATTAATGCACTGCCTAGATTAAGTAATGAGGTAATTGATTTTAACAGATTGATTGCTCAAATTAACCAATTAAATTCTTCGCTTTCCACTGGTACCAATGGAATTACCAATGGGGTATCGCAGTTAGAAACCGACATGGTGGCGAAAGTAACCAAACTGGCTAGAACGGCTTTGGTATGGGCTAAAGACACCAGGAACAATTCCTTAATGGCCTTATTTGATGTGGTGAAGAGTGATTTTATTAGAGTGCCCGATACGGAATGTTATGCTAAAGCCAATGCCATTCTAACCCAAATAGAGGCTAACCAAAGGGACTTGGCTACTGCGGTAAACATAGCCGAAAACGTAGTAGTGGATGCAAGGCAATTGATAACTAATTACCAAGCCAGCTTAGGAACTACCCAAAGTGCCATTAAAAACAATAAAAGTTTAGGTGAGGAAACCGATGCTTTATTTGTAAAGGCAGATGCGAGCTTAAATACTATTACCGATTTGGTGGTAAATGCCCTAGATGAACCTGCATTTGCCAATGCTTTAATGGCTACTAAGGTAATTAACGATGCAGCGGTGCGCAGAACAGGTGTTACTATAGCAGTAACTAGTAAGGAAACCAACGAACCTATTACTACTGCTTGGGCTTATGTAGAAGGCAGTGACAAAAAAGACGATGCAGACCAAGAAGGCCTTTGCGAGCTATACAAAATGCGCCCGGGTACTTATACCATAAGGATAGAAGCACCAGGCTACCAAACCGAAAAATTAACTGCCACCATAGAACAAGGTAAAATAACGGAACTAGAAACCAGTTTAAACAAAGCATAACAAAACACTAAAAATCCTCTCAAGCAGAGTAGCTTGAGGGGATTTTTTTTGGAATAATAAATGCAACTAACTTTATTTAATAATCTAAATTAATAAAATTATGCTTTAAATTAATAATTTTGAATCAAGTCCAACAAAAAATCAAAAAAAATATGAAAAAAAGAATGTTAGCTGTTTTGGTATTGTTTTTCTTTTGTTTATCAACAAAAGCCAAATACATTCAGACATGTAAAGTTAAATATAAAAATAACTATACATGGTCAGATTATTATCAAGTTGAAGTAACTTTTATTTCAGGATCTGAGCTAAACAAAGCTGTTAAATCATACGAATATGAAAGCTATTCAACATATGCTGTTATTTTCTGGGATAAAGACCAAGTTTCAATTATAAAAATATCAACATATACAGGTTGCGGAAGTGAAGTTACACAAAGTTGTATTGCAAATAAAGTAATAAATTTAGAGGGGGAAGATAAAAAAGGAAGAAGTTGGGAGATTTGTACAAAAAATTTATGTTATTAAATTAAATTACTTACAGTTGAGGTTTAAATTATAGAAAAAATGCAGGATGACAACGAAATAATTGAACAAATTATTCATAGCTTCACAAAGTTCAATCTTCGTGATATTGAAGAAATAAATAAATATGAAAAGGATTACATAATTGCGGAGTTTATTTTATGCAGTTGTTTGATTGATCAATTAAGTGGATTTAGGTACAACAATGGTGTGGTTAGCAAGCGTTATAAACAGTTCGTTAAAGAATATCTTACAAAATATAATCCAAACAAATTATATTATGATTTACGCAATAAACTTGTTCATAATTATTCAGTAGGCAATAATTATGGTCTTACAAGGAATGCAAAACATCTTCACTTGAGAAAAATAAACGGATTACTTTATTTAAATCTTGAAGATTTTATTAAAGATTTAAAAGATGCAATAGATAAATATATTATTGAATTAAGGAATGATAGCGATGTTAAAAGAAATGCTTTAAGTTGGTACTCTAAAAATAAAATAATTTCTTTGAATACTTAGTTGAAAATAAATGTAATATATAAAACTGTTTTATCATTGAGACTTTCAAAGTAATTATTTATTTATAAACATCATCCAATAAAAATGACTAACATCAACAATAAAGAAAGCTCATTAATTCAAGTTGGCTCCAATTCACTAATTAGAGCAGGAAATGCTATAGAAATAACAAAAAAATTATTAGCAGAGTTCAATAAAAAAACTACTGTAACAGAAATAAAGGGTAAACTAAAATGGCGGTTCAAAACTGAGGACTGTATTTTTGCTGCCCCTACAATAATGGATAGTGTTGTTTATTTCGGAAGCTATGATGGTAATTTATATGCGGTAGATATTCATACTGGACAATTAAAATGGAAGTTCAAAGCTAATGATTATGTTATTTCTACACCTGCAATAAT
This sequence comes from Bacteroidota bacterium, assembly GCA_947462425.1. The sequence goes on along the minus strand of CANHPI010000104.1, from coordinate 4,590 downwards.
TAATGATAGTATCTATTTTGGAAGCGGTGATTCCGTTTATGCAATTAATAGGATTTCGGGTCAATTAAAATGGAAGTTCAAGACAGAAGATTCTGTTGCTGCAATTGATTTTTCACCTAGAATAATGGATGGTATAGTTTATTTTGGAAGTTGGGATAAGTATTTTTACGCTTTAGATATTCAATCAGGAAATTTAAAATGGAAGTTCAAAACAAATGGCCTTGTATTTCCTTCTCCAATATTCATAAATGATATTGTTTGTTTTAGTAGTGATGAGGGTTATTTATATGCGTTGGATAGTTTAAATGGTGAATTAATTTGGAAGTCGGAAATTGAAAACAATTGTTATTCTGGACCTGTAATAGAGAATGGTATAATTTATTTAGGTAGTGAATATTTGTACTCAATTGACGGTCAATCGGGTAAAATAAAATGGAAATTCGAACTAGAATGCGATGATGCTGTTACTTATAAACCTTTAGTAATGGATGGAAATGTATATTTTGTAAGTAAAGAAGGTGTTTTTTATTCGTTAGATTGTGAATCTGGGGAATTAAAATGGAAATTAGAATTTGATGACGGAATTTGGTCTTCTCCTATAATAATGAATGGTGTTGTTTATTTAGCAATTGGAGACTTATACGCAATAGACAGTCACTCAGGAAAAATAAAATGGAAGTACGAAATTGAACAAGGTAATAATACTACACCTTCAATTAAAAATGGTATTATTTATTTTGGAAGTGATAACTATTTATACGCAATAGAGTAAAGAAAAAAATAATGCAAACAGAAGCAGTTTTTGACAAAAGGAACAAATTCAATACATTTATTTAATTAATATGACAAACAATGAAAACTCACTAATTCAAGTTGGCGCTAAATCATTAATTAAAGCAGGTAATTCCATTGAAATTACAAATAAGTTGCTAAAAAAAGATTTAGAAACTGTTATTGATGAAACAACAAAACAATTAACAGAAGAAGAAATAAACCAAAAACAAAACTTGTTTAATGCTGAAACGAAACAGCTATTGAGCAACGAAACGAAAAAGAAATTAAGCAAGGAGAAGATAATGTCACTCTTAAACCGAGCAAGAGCAAAGAACCTAGCGGACAAGATAATAGCAAATAGAAATCAGCCCTTAAAGCAAAAGTAATGGAAGCAAAAAAATGCTTATCGAATAACTCAAACCAAACTTGCGAAGGTGAAACAAAAATGACTAATAATAAAAACGAAGAAATTTTATTAATTCAAGTTGGTTCCAAATCATTGACTAGGGCGAATAATTCAATTGAAATTACTAATAAGTTGCTAAATACCGATTTAGACAAAGGAATTGACAAAACTTTAGAACAAACAAAAGATGAAGACATAGACTCGAAAAAAAATATAGCTAAAGGTTTAGAAAAACAGGAAATTAGCAATGAAACTAAAGCCAAAATAGTTCTAGCAGTAAGAGCAGCGCACGCAAAAAAAATAGCAAACGTAGCAGAGGAAGCGAATTTAGCTACAATGGAACAGAAGAAGGAGTTATTGGAATTGAAAATAAAACAGATTTTATCAAAACGAAAGTAACAACTGAAACAGATCTTTAAAGAAAAATAAATGAAGCAGCAGAAAAAACTGTAGGATAATAATAATTAAATTTACTTGGGCATAATCCATCAGATACTTTATTTTTCAGGACTGATTTTTTCTAGTTAAATAAAAGATAACATTTTGAATATAATTTTTAAATATTCATATAAAAAAAGTAAAAAATGCAAACAGAAGCAATATTTGAAAATATAGAAGTTCGGCTTTTACAAGAAATAAGAAAGGCTAAGAAATCTATAATCATAGTAATTCCTAACCATTCCAGTGAAATAATATTTAATGAATTAGTAAATAAAGCAAAAAACGGTTGCACTGTTTCAATTCTTATTGTTAACAACAACATAAATCTGAATACATCCGTTGATTTAAAACAATTGGAAATTGAAAAATCAAAGGTCTATAAGATTGAAAATGATAATGCTGAATTAATAAATAACAATTTCTTTGTGATTGACTACAATACAATAATTACGGGTTCATACACTTGGAACAATAAAATAGAAAACAATTTTGAAAACATAGTTATTACTAATGATGACAAAACATTAGCAGGACAGTTCGTTTCAAAATTTAATAATATCCTCAAACAATATTATCCTGATGCGGTAAATGAAGAAATTGTTTTTCCATTAAACAAAATAGTAAAACGGTTAGAAATTCTAAAAAACTATATCCTTTTGGAAGATATTGAAGAACTTAACAACGAAACTTCAAAACTTAAGGAATACGACTTTAATTCGGATTTACAGGAAATTGTTGAAGATATAAGAAATAAAGAGTTTGCATCTGCCATTACCAAAATTCAAAATTTTATTTCAAAGCATCAACAACTTTCAATTTGGACAGACCCCGAAATTGCCGCACTTCAACTAGAAATAAAGATTTTAGAAAACCAACTTAGTGGATATGATAATGAAAAGATGGAATTAGAAAAAATACTTTCCGATTTTCATCATAGACACACAGTAGAATTAGGTGATATCATTTTAAATATTTTGAAACTTCGTAAGTTGAAGTTTAAAGAAAACAAAGCAAAATTTGAAGAGGCAGAAAATGATGAAAGACAATATAGGGAGCAGGTTAAGGATGAAAAGACAAAAGAACTTTTTGAACTAACAGAAGAAGAAAAAAGTGAATTAAAAAGGAAATTTAGAAAGGCAACCATTTTATGTCACCCCGATAAAGTTAGTGATGAATTCAAAGAGGCAGCACAAAGAATTTTTGTTGAATTGAAACAAGCATATGATACAAACAATTTAAAGAAAGTATCAGAAATATTGGAAGAGTTAGAAAAAGGAAATTTTTTCAAATCAAAATCAGAAACAATTTTAGAAAAGGATTCACTAAAGGTAGCAATTGCAAAATTAAAACGACAAATTAAAGCACTAGAAGAAGAAATTATAACGATAAAAGATAGTGAAAGCTTCAAGACCATAAAAAGTATAGATAATTGGGATGAATATTTTAAGATTACAAAAAATAAATTACAATCAGAACTAGAGTCACTTCAATTAGAAATAAGCAACTAATCAAATATTAAACATAGAAAATCAATGGGATTAATGAAATTTATAGCTCGAAGGGGTGCTGTTGGAGGAACTGCAAGAATAATCGGTAAACAGTATAAAAGGTTAAGACAACTCCATCCTAATAAAGATGTGGTTTTAGAGTCTGAAATTTACAAATTAATTATTAAGGAAAGGTTTATGTTATTTAGTAATAAATTTGAGGAAGAACTTTTATTAGGCAAAACCTATTCAATGAAAGGTTTAGTTGACTTAGTGAGGGAGATACTTGGAGTAGAAGCAGGTTATTATCGTAACACGTTCCAAAATCAAATTTTATTTGAATCAGTCATAATTGAAGAGCTTCAAAAACAAGGAATTAATGAGTCTGAATTATAATTTTGCTTAGATAATTTCTTAACTTTCTTATTCATTTAAACTGCTACAAGCTACTTAAAAGGTAGCTTTTGGTGTTTATAAAAAGGATGTTATAATTTTTGCTTTGTTCTCCCTATTGTTGTTTACAGAGCGTCATTAACAAACGAATAAGTATCGCCCCAACGGGGCTTTGGGTTGGTGGGGTGTTGTTTTGTTACCATAGTTTCGCTCCTATGGAGCTTTTGGTAATTAGTTTGCAGTTCTTAGTTCTTAGTACTTAGTACTTAGTACCAAGTTCTTAGTTTTTCACTCCTTGAGTGATTTGGATGTACTTGTGTTGATCATCTTAATCAAATAAATCGTGTTCAGACAATGGACTTGTTCGCTTGAGATTGCTTCTCTACGTTCGCAATGACGTTCCCTAACGTTTAAGTTAAAATCATGTCTATCATCAAAATCAAATAAATCATGTTCAGATATTGTGCGGGAAACTGATGTATAAAAACTTAGAACTATGAACTAAAAACTTAGAACTCAAACTACATTCTTTCCATATACCATTTCACTTCATTTTCAGTTTTTTGCTTAGCCCGTATTTGGTTAATATTTTTTTCTAATCGTAAAAAGGCTGTTTCACTTTTTACCACGTAATCGTATGCTTGATGGTGCATACAGTTTACAGCTATCTCTATTTTGTCTTGACTTGAAAGCATGATAACATTTAAATCTTTATGATACAGTTTAATTTTATCAAGTGTTTCCAAACCATTAATAGCACCCTTAACTATGCCATCCAAATGGTAATCAAGTACAATAATATCAGGATCTAAATACAATGCTTCAATACATGCTTCTCCTGTGTTAAAAGTAATTACTTCGTAATTGTTTTTTTCAATAAACTCTAATTCTAATGACTTTAAAAAAAGTACATCATCATCTACCAAAAAAAGTCTTATTTTATTGCTGTTCATCTATTTCGTTTTTTAAGTTAAGTAATACTTCTTGTAATTCGTGGCACGATTGATTACAAACATTTTCAAGTTGGATTACCAACTCATTTATACCTTCCGATTTTTGTTGGGTATCGGCAAATTCTTGTACTTTTTT
>CANHPI010000103.1 GCA_947462425.1 Bacteroidota bacterium | reverse complement strand
TACTCATTATATGTATATAATTTTATGAAATATGTTGAATGGCCTGAAGAAGAAAGTAAAGGTGATTTTATTATTGCTCTTATTGGAGATTCTAAAATAAGTGATGAATTAAAAATAGTAGCTTCCAATAAAAAATTAAAAGGACGGAAAATTGTTTTTAAAACCTTTAAAGCTGTTGACGATATTACTTTTTGTCATTTACTTTATGTTTCTGCATCAAAAAGTTCATCTATTAAAACTATTAATCAAAAATTTGCAAATAAACCGCTGCTAATTGTTGGTGAACGCGAGGGCACTGTATATAAAGGAGCTGCATTAAGCTTTGTAACTACCGATGAAGATGAGTTGAGATTTGATATTAATAAAAAAGAACTTGAAAATCATAAACTTAAAATTGCTAGTTCATTAATTAAACTTGGTACATTAGTAAATTAACCTTGTTTGTTTAGTATTTTATAGAAAGCTTAAATCTTCACTTACAATAAAAAGTATATTCAATTAACAGTCTATCGTTAGTTACTAATTGACAAAACGCATCTTTTTTTAACCTTTTATTTATTACATTTATAGTTTAAACATAACGTAACAATAACGCAATTTTTATACTATGAAGAAAGCATTTGTATTTCCAGGTCAAGGTTCTCAGTTTTCTGGAATGGGAAAAGAGTTATATGATAACTCTGCTTTAGCAAAAACATTGTTTCACAAGGCAAACGATATTTTAGGTTTTAATATTACTGACACCATGTTTACTGGTTCAGATGAAGAGTTAAAGCAAACTAAAGTTACACAGCCTGCTATATTTTTACATTCAGTTATTTTGGCTGCAACAATGGGAGAAACCTTTATTCCTGATATGGTAGCAGGGCATTCGTTAGGAGAGTTTTCGGCTTTAGTAGCCAATAAAACCTTAAGTTTTGAAAGTGCTTTAACCTTGGTTTCAAAAAGAGCCTTGGCAATGCAAAAAGCATGCGAATTAAATCCTTCTACAATGGCTGCTGTTTTAAATTTAGCCGATGATGTTATTGAAAATATTTGTAAAGAAATTTCAGACAGCGGACATATTGTTGTAGCTGCAAATTATAACTGCCCCGGACAATTAGTTATTTCTGGATCTATTGAAGGAATTAATATTGCCTGTGAAAAAATGAAAGCGGCTGGCGCAAAGCGAGCTTTGGTATTGCCTGTGGGTGGTGCTTTTCACTCACCTTTAATGGAACCTGCGCGTATAGAATTAGAAACTGCAATTAATGCAACTGTATTTAATTCACCAATTTGTCCTATTTATCAAAATGTAACAGCAACGGCAGTTTCTAATCCTGAAGAAATTAAGAAAAATTTAATAGTGCAGTTAACGGCTCCTGTAAAATGGACTCAAACCGTTACTCAAATGATTGCTGATGGAGCAACTCATTTTACAGAAGTTGGACCAGGTAAAGTGTTACAAGGATTAGTTAAAAAGGTTGACTCTACTATGGAAACCATAAGTGCATAATAATATGTTTAAAAAAATATTTATTTGTATTGCTTTGCTGCATTTAACGATTTTAATGGATGCGCAATTTTTTAGAGGTGCTGGTTTTTTTGTTGGCGGTACCACTTCCAGTCATAGATATGAAAATAGCCTTGATGTTGATTCTTTTTTATTTTCTCATACAATACCTGCACCATCTCATCGTTCAGCCGAATATATAAGTTACAGTGGCGGTGTTTTTGCTGAATTTTTACCATACAATCACATCAGATGGCAAACAGAATTTGAATATTGCACAAAGGGAGCCAAAGAAAAGCCTTTAACAAAGCCTTGGCCTATTGAGAGGGGCGATGTTACTAAAAATATTTACAGAAATATAGAATGGAATAATTTTCTGAAAGTGTTTTTTAATGAAGGGTATAGAGGAACGCCCTATTTAATGATTGGCGCAAGATTAGATTATAATTTTTCAAGAAATCTTAGTGCTTATATTCCGGTGGCAGATTTAGTTCCTAAAATTAAAATTAGTCCTGATGCTGCTATTGGATACGAATTTACTTCCTTTGGAAAATGGCATTTTTTTACAGAAGTTCATTATAATCCTGATATTTTGAAGAAAAAATTAGATAATGTTAAATTTTATGGTCGTATGTGGGAGCTAAGAATAGGCTTAATTTTTAGACCAAAAAAAAGAGCTATAGATGATTGTAATGCTCCAAGGTATCATGGCAATGGTTATTAATTTTAAATGGTTTAATTATGGTAATGACTAAAGATGTTTTATTTTCTTTAACCAAAGGAGGATACGCTCCACAGGAAGAAATGCTTGAGGTAGCCCGTAAAAAAGGTAAATTATATATTGGTATTCCTAAAGAAATAGCTTTTCAAGAAAATCGTGTTCCACTTGTGCCTGATGCCGTTGCTTTATTAGTTAATAACGGTCATCGTATTATAGTTGAGGCAGGTGCAGGTTCAGCTGCTCATTTCGAAGATACAGATTATAGCGAAGCTGGAGCAGAAATTGCTTATTCCGCCGATGAAGTTTATAAAGCAGATATTATTTTAAAGATTGCTCCACCTACTTTAGCAGAAATTGAAAGCATGAAAACAAAGCAAACTTTGTTTTCAGCATTGCAACTTACCGTTCAGCCAGAAGATTTTTTAAAAAAATTAGTTGCCAAAAAATTAAACTGCGTCGCTTTTGATTTAATAACTGATGATGCAGGTATTTTTCCTGTTATCAGAGCCATGGGGGAAATAGCCGGAGGAACATCCATATTAGTTGCTGCCGAATTATTAAGCAATGCTAATGGTGGAGTAGGTTCAATATTGGGTGGCATCAGTGGTATTTCTCCTACCGAAGTAGTTATTATTGGTGCAGGTACAGTTGGCGAATTTGCTGCACGAGCCGCCTTAGGTTTAGGGGCCACAGTAAAAGTTTTTGATAATTCAACTTCGCGTTTACGCCGATTACAAAGTCAGTTAGGTACCCGTATTTTTACATCTGTAATAGTACCAAAAGTTTTAGAGAAACATTTAAAAACAGCAGATGTGGCTATTGGAGCCTTGCGGGCTTCAAAAGGAAGAACGCCTTGCATTGTTTCTGAAAACATGGTATCTGAAATGAAAACCGGATCTGTTATTATTGATGTTAGTATTGATCAGGGTGGTGTTTTTGAAACTTCAGATGTGACCAATCATACTAAACCGGTATTTAGAAAACATGGCGTTATTCATTATTGCGTTCCAAACATTCCATCGCGTGTGGCACGCACAGCCTCCTATGCTTTTAGTAATATATTTCAACAAATATTAATGAATATGGGAGATGAAGGCGGTTTTGAAAGCTTAGTAAGAAAAGATTCGGGTGTTAGAAGTGGAGTATATATTTACAACGGTATTTTAACCAATCAGTTTTTAGGAGAAACATTTAATTTGCCTCACAAGGATATTAATTTATTAATGGCAGCCATGTAATTCAATGATTTTAAGATGAGTTATTAGTAAATGAAAAAAGTAATAGTAAATAATTTAAAATAATTGTCATATCGGCTAATTGCCAAATTGACTAATCAGATATATGAACTTTTGGCAACGCTTTCGTCTTTTTTTAATAGGGTTTATTCCTGGCTGTATTATTTTAATTTTTATTGTCAATAAAACAGGTTGTACAAGTCCTAATGAATTAAAAATGTTAGAATTACGACATCAATATTTACAATTGGGTGAAAAAGCAAAATGTAAATTAAAATGTTTGGTAATGGTAGAAAAAGGATTTCAGGTTAACATGAGAAATTTTAATGTGAATTATGATTTAAGCGATGTTCGAAAAAAACCATTTGGTACTTATTACTTGCAAGCAATCGATTTAAAAAATGCCCGATACGAAATGTTAGTGGAAGATAAGGATACGGTAACTTACATTAATGATATTAAATTATTAAAAAACAATGAAAATTGTAATTGCGATACTATAAAATAATATGGAACCTCAATTAAAAACAGATCTATCAAAGTTTAATAACGATTGGTACAAAAAAGGTGGGAGTTCTATTAAACGTATTTCATGGTATATTTTAAATGCAGTTTTTTTTAATTCTGCTTTTCCTAACATGTCTTTTAAACGTTTTTTACTGAGATTATATGGTGCAAAAGTTGGAAAAGGTGTTGTTATTAAACCCTTTGTAAATATTAAATATCCATGGCGTTTGCGAATTGGAAATCATGTATGGATTGGCGAACGCGTTTGGATTGATAATTTAGGATTAGTAGTATTGCATGATAATTCTTGTGTTTCTCAAGGTGCCATGTTATTATGTGGTAATCATCATTACAAAAAAGTAGCTTTTGATTTACTTGTTGGTAATATTACTATTGAAGAAGGAGCTTGGGTTGGCGCACAATGTGTGGTTTGTCCCGGTGTAAAAGTTGGTAGCCATGCCGTACTAACGGTTAGCAGTGTTGCAGTTTCCCGTTTAGAGCCTTGGAGTATTTATCAGGGAAATCCCGCAGTAAAGATAAAGGATAGAGTTATTAAGGGATAGTATTATTTTGATTTTAGTATGTAATCAATTGTTTTATAAACAGCATTCTTTGCAATTGATTCATCCGTAAATATTTCACCTGTTTCTTTATTAATCCACTTTATAATAAATGTAATCTTTGTTTGAGTATCTGAAATTTTTTCAGCAAAATTATCAACGTGTCCAGTATAAATTGGATGATTAATAATTGAAAATATTACGTGATAAGGAGTTGTCGTAATTTTCTCAATAATTCTATAAGTTTTTCCTTCAGAATTGGTTATGTCCATTTCTCTGATAGTAAAATCTTCATTTTTCTCTTTAATAAAAACATTGCTAACGCCAGGAACAAAATATTGAGGATATTCTATTTTATATAGAAAATGCTCCCAAACTTCAATAATAGGCTTTTTTATTGTTTCAGAAAAACTTACCATGATTACAAAATTTAATTAATACCATTTCACTTTTAAATAAACAGCATCTTCTATTTTAATAGTATTGTCTTTTGCGTAAAAATAAATAGAGTTTCCTTGTTTTGTTTCTGCAAAGTATTCAAATCCATAACCATTAAAAAACACATTAGTCACTTTAACTTGTATGTGAGCTTGCACTTTGGTTTCTACAATTTGTAGTTGGTTTGGACGAATATAAGTTTGGTTTTTTGATAATTTGACTTTACTAGAAATTAAATCTTCCTGATCTAATATAAAATAGCGCCCCATTAAAGCAGCAACATTTTTTGTTTTAGGTTGATAGTAAACAGTAAATGTAGCATCGTGTTGTATCAACTTTCCATTTTCCATAACTGCAGTTTCATCTGCATATCTTAAGGCTTCTTCGGGTTGATGTGTAACTAAAATAACAGTGGCATTTTCTTTTTTGATTTGTTGACGGATGTATGTAAATATTTTATCTCGTAAGGGTAAATCTAAATTACTAAAAGGTTCATCTAATAATAATACTTTTGGGAATTCTGCTAACGAACGGGCAATGGCAACACGTTGTTTTTGCCCGGAAGATAAAGTAATTGCTTTTAAGTTTTTGAAATTCGTTAAATCGAGTAAACGTAGTAATTGATTAGCGCGCTTTTGTTTATACTCATCTGTATAGCCAGCTAATTTATCTTTGATGTTTTCCTCAACCGTATGATTATCTAACACATAAAAATCCTGACTTACAAAGCGCATATCAGAATGTCCGGGAATTAAATTGTATGCTGGACCTAGTACCAATTTATTGCCAATGGTTATTTGTCCTTCATGCAAATCTTCTAAACCATAAATACATTTCAATAAAGTTGTTTTGCCGCTCCCACTTTTACCAATTATTGCTAAAATTTTACCAGGTTCTGCTGTTAAAGAAACAGAGGAAATTCCTTTGAATTGGGTGGAATTTGGATAATTAAACGCTATTTTATTTACTGCTAAAATAGACTTATTTGCTATAGAATCCACTTGTATATAATTGAATGAACGTTTTTTCTTTGTATTTTTTACCTTCAATACCGGTGGCATTTAATATGCAAAAATAAGTGCCATCTTTACATGGTTCACCACTTGTTGTTCTGCCATCCCAAAAGCCATTTAAACGAGAGGTTTCAAAAATTAAATTGCCGTAACGATTATAAATACTGAAATTTAACTCGGTTATTTCATCTAAGCGAGGTTTAAATACATCGTTAATGCTATCAAAGTTTGGTGTAAATACATTAGGTAAAATTATATTTGAAATAGAATCGTTTTCAAATATAGGTATTGATTGAGCATTACCTTGATGAATACATAAAGTAAATACCAATAATAGTAATATATGTATTGTTTTTTTCAATTAATAAAAAGTAGATAATTTAGATACTGTTTAAAAAATCAAGTGTATTTACATCATCTGCAAAATCAAAAATGGTTGGTTCTTGAGTATGTCCTAATGCAATTGTTTTTAACCCTTTCATTTCAAAATTAGTTACAATACATTGCAAATTTGGCAATAAAGGACTTATCTTTTCAACAAGGCGATCTTGATTAGTATAGGTTTCGTAAAATAATACAGAAGTAGGAGCATGCAATTCCTCTTTTTCTCGGATCATTAAAAAGTTATTGTCTAAAAAAGGAATTAAGTCTAACAGATATATAGCACGATTATATTCATAATTGTTGTTATATTTTTTATTATCCAAAACAAATTTGTAATCATAAACGGCCTCAAATAAGCTATCAAATTTATAACCTTCGGGCACATAAATTTTACTTACATTTCTACATCCCAATCCGAAGTAGTAAAAAATATCTTTTCCTAATTCAGCTAATTCTTCCTTAGTTTCCTTGCCATTTAAAATAGCAATTGAACTTCTGTTTTTTCTGATAATATGAGGGTATTTACCAAAATAATATTCAAAGTGCTTGGCTGTATTGTTACTTCCTGTTGCAATTACGGCATCAAAATTAATGAGTTTTCCTTCCGAAAAATTGATAGTTTGAGCAAAATCTTTTTCAAAATAAATAATCATTCCTGCTAAAAATGGAATTAAAGCAGGGTCATCGCTAGAAACTTTAATTAAGATGTTGTGACCGCTTAATAAAACACACAAAAGGTCGTGAAACCCTACAGCTGGAATATTTCCAGCCATAATAACGGCAATGGTTTTTGGTGTAATTGGCTCTTTAACTTCAGTAGTAAATTCATTTAATCCTTTTTCGTCAAGCATTAATGAAATGCCAGTTAATGCTCTGCTAATACTTTCTGGAGTAAACCAACCGTTGTAAGAGTAGGCAATTTCTATTAATTTATTGAGATCGTTATGAAAACGTTCTTCCTTTGGAAGCCATTGATTTGAAAAATGTCGTTTTATAAACAAGCCTAGTTGAACAAAAGCTTGTTCTCGTTGTTTTAAGGTCATAAAAATTAATCTTATATTTGCACCCGTATTATTACAGAACACAAAACTAACGAAAAAATGGCTATTAAAATTACAGATGAATGCATTAATTGTGGAGCTTGCGAACCGGAGTGTCCAAATAATGCAATATATGAAGGTGGTGCTGAATGGCGCTATGCTGATGGAACAAAAGTGAAAGGAGAATTTACAGGTTTAAATACAGGTATTACAGCTGATGCAAATGCTCCTCAAACACCCTATAGTATGGATGTTTACTACATTGCAACTGATAAATGCACTGAGTGTGCAGGTTTTCACGACGAACCCCAGTGTGCTGCAGTTTGTCCGGTTGATTGCTGTGTAAAAGATGAAGATAACGTTGAAACAGAAGATGTTCTTTTAGCTAAAAAAGACAGTATGCATTTATAAGTTATTTTAAAAAAAGTTAAACGCCATTCATTAGTGAATGGCTTTTTTTATGACTTTTTGTAAGGAATATAAAGAGTTGATTGTAATTTTCTTTGCTATTATTATAATAAATCTGTAAACGTATATTTGGATAATGATTAATCAAATTTCATTAGAAATATTATTAATATCTAAGAGGATTTAGTTTTATGCATCAGTCATGCTATTGAAATAGCTATCAATTTTAAGTAAAAAATGAGCTTGCCAAAATTATTTTATCTCAAAAATATATAGCAAAATATGGTTATTAACAGAATGCCAATAATATCTAATACTAAGCCTACTTTAAACATAT
>CANHPI010000102.1 GCA_947462425.1 Bacteroidota bacterium | reverse complement strand
CCATTAGTTAATGAAACTGTTAATGTTGACCCAAGTTCGGATAAATACCATTTTCATAGAGGTAGTGATTATGATGGATTACCAGAGTTAGAAGGAAATACCCTACATCGTTATAAAAAATATAATAATGCCGAAGGAAATTCACCAACCGAGGAACAGTATCCTGATGCCGGAATTCCAAGTTCAGCAACTAATAATCCAAACATTGAAGATATTAATAGAGATAATACATTAAATGAAACTGAAAACTACTATCAATATAAAATCAAAATTTCTGAACAAGATTTAAATCCGAATAATGTAGGCAATAATTATATTGTAAATGTTTTAGATGGAACTACTACTATAGGAAGTATTCAAAAAGCAGTTAAGTGGTACCAATTTAAAATACCAATTAATGAGTTCGAAAAATCAGTTGGTCAAATTGAAGGTTTTAACATGATCCGTTTTATGAGAGTTTTTATGAAAGGGTTTGATAAACCTGTTGTTTGTCGTATTGCTCGAATGGAATTAGTTAGAAGTGATTGGAGACGTTATACTTTTGATTTACAAAAACCCGGAGAATATATTGCTAATGATGATAATTCAACAACGTTTGATGTATCGGCCGTGAGTCTTCAAGAAAATGGAGCTAAAGTTCCGGTTAATTATGTTATTCCTCCTGGTATCAATCAACAACAAAATGTGCAAACTACAAATTTAGTTTTGTTAAATGAGCAAGCCTTATCTTTAAGAACCTGTAATTTAAAAGATGGTGACAGCAGAGCAATAATTAAAAATACTGAACTTGATGTGCGTTCATTTAAAAAAATGAAATTCTTTATGCATGCCGAAAAATTGGGTTTAGATCCTTTAAATGATGGTGATGTTACTGTTTTTATCCGTTTAGGTTCTGATTATAATAACAACTATTATGAATATGAGATTCCTGTAAAATTAACGCAACCGGGCTACTATGATCCTGAAACTGACGATGGAAAATATGCAGTTTGGCCAACAGATAATGAATTTGTGTTAGATTTTGAAAAAATTACATCAGTAAAGATTAGCCGAAATTCCGAATCCGGTATTGATTTGCTAGCTATGCAAAAACCTTTCACACAGTCAGACGGAAATAATTTTATTACAGTGGTTGGAAATCCAAATTTGGCAAGCATTAAAAATATGATGATTGGTATTCGAAATCCAAAGGATAATGGAAATTTACCTAAATGTGTAGAGGTTTGGGTAAACGAATTACGCTTAACCGATTTTGTAAATAAAGGAGGTTGGGCTACCACAGGCAGTGTTCAGGCAAAATTAGCCGATTTAGGCCAGGTATCTTTAGCAGCAACCTATAGTAAGCCCTTTTTTGGAAGTATTGAAAAGAAAATTAGTGAGAGAAGCAGAGAAACAAATTTTCAATGGGATGCAACATCAACATTTCAAATAGGTAAATTTTTTCCAGTAAAATGGAAAGTTAACTTACCCGTTTATTATGCATATGGTCAAACAAAAATAACACCACAGTTTAGTCCATATGATCCGGATATAAAAATTGATAATCCCAATATTGATAAAGAATTACAAAAACAAATAAAAAATAACGCACAAGACGTTACCGTTAGAAAAGGATACAATTTTTCGAATGTTAGAATTGACGGATTTAAAAAAGAAGGCTCTAAACCAATGCCTTGGGATGTGTCTAACTTTTCGGTAACTTATGCCTATAACGAAATTACTAGACGAAATGTGAATATTGAAAAAAGTATTATCAAAACATATAGAGGAGCATTATCTTATAATTATGCTATTACAGCTAAAGCATGGACTCCTTTAAAGAAAACAAAATCTAAAATATTAAATAATAAATGGATGGCTTTAGTTAAAGATTTTAATTTAACACCACTGCCAAGCCGATTAGGATTTAATATGGATGTTAACAGAAGTTATAGTGAGTTATTAAATAGGGATATAACTAGCTTTTATTCTGGTAGCTCTGATAATTTAACACAGGCACAGTTTAATAAAACATTTAATATAACTCGTTCATATGATATGCAATGGAATTTTACCAAAAATTTAAAATTTGATTTTACTGCAAATAACGACGGACGTATATTAGAACCACGAGGTGAAATTGATACTAAAGAGGAAAAAGACACCGTTAAACAAAATTTAATTGGGTTAGGAACAACAGTTGCTTATAGACATCAGGCAAACATCAATTATCAAATTCCTATAAATAAAATTCCAATCTTTGATTTCATTAATTCAACAGCTCGGTACAGTACTTCTTATACTTGGACCAGAAGGCCTTTTGCTCAAGAAGAAATTGGAAATACCATTCAAAATACAAATACAAAATCATTGAATGGAACTTTAAATATGATGACTTTTTATAACAAGATTCCTTATTTTAGAAAAATAAATACCGGCGGAGGAAAACCAAAAGCAGGAGATAAAAGTAAAGTTGCTATAAATATTCCAAAAGATTCATCAAAGGTTAAAGCGGATAATAGCTTTAAAGATATTGGTGAATTTTTAGCCAGAGGAATTATGATGATTAAACAAGTGTCGTTTTCCTACCAAAATACAAAAGGCACAGGTTTACCGGGCTTTTTTCCTAGTTCTCAATATTTAGGGATGGATCAAAGTAAAAATATGGCGCCAGGATTTGGATTTACTAGCGGTTCAAATGATAGTATTTTAAGAAAAAGTATTGAAAATGATTGGTTAGTTAAAAATTCAAATCAAAGTTTGCCATATACAACCACTACAACTAAAAATTACACCTATAGAGCTAATATTGAACCACACGGTAGTTTAAAAATTGAATTAAATGGAACAAAAACCTATGGTAATAATGAATCGATGTTTGTAAGGTACGATTCAAGTCAAACAGATAACGGCAATCGTGGATACTTATTTGAAACTCCTAATAACACAGGTAACTTTAGTTTAAGTGTATTTACTTTAGGAAAATCATTTAAAGATAAAGGAAATATTAAAGATGGAACATCGGTATTATTTGATGAATTTTTAGCAATCCGACAGGATGTAGCAAGGGAGCTCGCATTAGCAAATAGTACAGGTATTAATGACTTATTATCTGATGGTAGAGGAGGACAGTATTATGACGGTTATACTACAACACAACAAGATGTTTTATTAGGAGCATTTCATGAAGCCTATACAGGTAGAAAAATAAAAGGAGTAGGAACTGACAAAATGTTTAAACAAATACCTTTACCAAACTGGACTGCAAGTTGGGACGGTTTAGGTAAACTAAAATTTATGAAAAAAATATTTCAGTCAGTTACGCTTCGTCATTCTTATAGATCGACCTATTCAATAGGTGGTTATGCTAATAACTTATTGTTTGTGGATAATGATAATGATGGTTATTCAGAATCAAGAGTTCCGGTTCAAAACTCTGTATTTGGCGGTGTGCAGCAATCTGCCAATTTTAATCCTAAATACACTATTCAAGGAGCAACCATTTCTGAACAGTTTAGCCCGTTAATAAAGTTTGACTTCAAATTTAAGAAACCGGGATTATTAGCCAACTTTGAAATTAAGAAAGATAAAACGGTTAATTTAAATATTACAGGTCCACAAATTATTGAAACAAAGGGACAAGAATATGTTATTGGTGTTGGATACCGTTTTCCTAATTTGGTTATTAAAGCTATTAAAATAAAAGGACAGCCTATTAAAAGTGATTTGAATTTTAAAATGGATTTATCTTACAGAAAAAATTTAACAGTCATTAGAAGAATTGTTGATGAAATTAGCACTCCAACCGGAGGACAAAATATTATCTCGCTTAAAACAGCACTTGATTATCAATTAACGCAAGCCATTAACTTAAGATTTTTTTATGATTGGATTAGAACAACTCCTCAAACATCCAATTCGTTTCCAACAGCTAATACTAATGCAGGATTTAGTTTGAGATTTAATCTACAGTAAATTTCATGTACAGAGATTTAGAGTTTATTAATTCATCATGGTTATTCATGTTAGTTTGTTAAACCACACATAGGGAGATAGTATCACTTTAACAGGAAAAGAATAAGATAGAACAATTTTTTAAACATACACACTATCTTCAACTGCAAGCTTCTATCATCAACTTTTATTTCCTAAAAAACTATGTGTTTATGTGGTTGAAAAAATATTATATTTGATTGGGTAGTTGAAAAAATAAAACGTATGAATGAAAAACTCAGTATGAATGATTTAGGACGTTTAAGTTCAGATGAATTTAAAGCTTCCGAAAAAAATAAAATAATTCTTGTATTAGATAATATTAGAAGTTTAAATAACGTTGGCTCTGCATTTAGAACAGCAGATGCATTTTTAATAGAAGCTATTTATTTATGTGGAGTAACCGGAACTCCTCCAAAACCCGAAATCGAAAAAACGGCATTAGGAGCAACTGAAACGGTAACTTGGAAATATTTTAAAACAACTCAGGAAGCATTTGACTGCTTAAAATCTAAAAACTATTTTATAGCTTCAATTGAACAAGCTAAAAATTCAATACTACTTAACCAGTTTAAAAAGTCAACACAACCTCTTGCTTTAGTTTTTGGAAATGAAGTTTATGGCGTAGACCAGGAAATCATAAATCAAAGTGATGCTTGTATCGAAATTCCTCAATTTGGCACAAAACACTCTTTTAATGTTTCTGTGAGTATGGGTATTGTTTTGTGGGAAATGCTGAGGTAGAATTATATTAAATTATATATTTACTATTAAAATTTTGGACACGCTATAAGCACTCGTTTTGTTTTTTTCTTAGGCTTACATAATTCATAGGAAAGAGTTATTTCATTTGCTCCCTTTGTTAAGCTAGCTAATTTAGAAATAGTAATATCATAACTATAACCAATCCTTAATCGTTTTTTTTGAAATCCGAGTATAATTGCAATTGCATCATTATTACTATATCCTTTTTTATAAGCTTTTAATCCGGGAATACCTCTATACCAAAATCCTAAATTTACACCATATTTAGAAAAATATATACCAACGTCTAATTGATCAAATTTTCCCTGACCTCTGTAATTCATAACTATTGACATTGATTTTTTTAAATCAGGATCTTTTTCATCATCTAAATAAAGTTTGGTGCCGCCGTGTAAGCTATATTTTATTGGCAACTTAACATCATCGTTACCATATAAAGATTCGTTAGGTTTATTAATATGAAATAAAGATGTTCCTAACCAAAATTTTGATGTATAAATTAATCCACCAGCTCCAATATCGAAAAAAGCCCTGCTTTGTGTTGGATTTTCAACGCTAGCAATTGAATTGGCTCCAGTATTTCCTCCTCTTGCTAATTGATCTCCAAAAATTAATTTATCAAATTGAATACTTTTTATTGTTACCCCTGGTTGTACTCCAAATCTAAAAGCTATGGTTTTGTTAATATTTGTTTCGTATGCAAAGGATGGATTGATAATAGTTGTTCTTAATCCGCCCGTACCAGCTTCATCTACGCCTAATTGCATCCCTATTCCTAAATGTTGCGTTGAAATATAATGGTCTGCTGACAATAAATATGATTGATAGGTTTTATTAATACTTGGCCATTGATTTCTATATAAAGTTGTAACTCTAGAACAAACATTGGCTCCGGTAAAAGCAGGGTTTAAGTATAACGGAGCTGCGAAAAATTGAGTAAAGTGCGCATCCTGTCCAAAAACAAATCTTGCTTGAAGTACAAAAATTAATATTATTATTTTAAATAAACTTATCACTTTCTTTGTTACCTAAGCAGTGTAACATCACCTGTTTTATTAAATATTTTTCCGTTATTCAGTTTTACATACGCTTTCCATACATATACGCCAAGCTGACATAATTTATCTCTATAATATCCATCCCAACCTTGTTTAATGTTTTCAGTTTCAAAAATTAATTCACCCCATCTATTAAATATTTGAAATTTATAATCTATAACACCCGATGTATAAGGAAAAAAAATATCATTATCTAAATTGCCTGGAATATAATAACCTCCCGATGGACCATCTGGATTAGGAGTAAAAGCATTCGGAAAAACAACATCTGCATCAGTTACAATTTTAATACTGGTAGTGTCAGAACATCCATATTGAGATATTGCAATTAATTGTATTTCATAAAATCCTACGGAGGAATAGGTATGATTTGGATTTAATAGCATTGAAGTAGTACCATCTCCAAAATTCCAATTATAAGAGACAGCTCCATTAGATTGATTTGTACAAATTAAAACATCATAAGGTAAATTAAAAGTTGTGGAGTTTACACTAAATGAGGCAATAGGATAGGGATATGCACCAACAATTATTGGTGTAGATGAATTATTATTTGTGCAACCTCCATTTGTAGTTACAGTAAGGGTAACTGAATAAGTTCCTGCAGTTGTATATGTATGACTTGGATTTGGGCTGGATGATGCATTTCCATCTCCAAAATTCCAATTCCAATTTGTAATAGGATCATTTATATTTCCTGTAATAGAATTATCAATAAAATTAATTGAAGTTGGAATACAAGATATAGATCCGCTCGATGTAACAGCTAATTTAGGAGGTGGATTAAATAAAATTTGAACAGAATCTGTCACCGAAGTTCCGCAGGCATTCGTAACTGTTACAATATATGTTGTTGGTTGGGTTGGAATTATTACAAATACACCCGGACCATTTCCTAATCCATTATTCCATATATATGTTAATGGCCCGGTGTTTCCTGTAGTATTAGCATAAATTGTTGTTCCTTGTCCCAAGCAAATGGGAGTATAACCAATGGCTTGAATATTAGCATTTGTTAAATTATAAACAACAGCTTTTACCGTATCAGGAATACCAGCACATCCATTTTGATCAAAAGCAACTACAGTATAATTTGTAGTTACTGTTGCAGGGTTTATTGTGAGTGTACCTGAATTAATGACTCCAAAAGGTTGCCATGCATAATAATATCCACCTGTTCCGCCAGCAGCTGATGCGCTTAATGCACCAGATTGGTTTAAACAAATTGTGTCATTTAATCCGGCATTAGTTATTATTTGAATCGGTTGGTTTAGTGTTACAGAATTTGAATTGCTACATTGATTTGCATCAGAAACAAAAACAGTATAAGTTCCACTACCAATATTTATTGCAGTATTTCCATTTTGCGTTGGGTTAGTTGTCCATGTATATGTGTATGGCAATGTTCCTCCGCTAGCCGTAACGGAAGAACTTCCTGTTCCATTAAAACATAATGGATTTATAATGCTACTTATAGTTGAGGTTAAAATTGTCGGCTGTGATACATTCATTGAAATTGTAGACGAACAAAAATGTGAGTCTTTTACATTTACAGTATATGCACCAACAGGTAAATTATTAATTATTGAACTATTTCCTGCCGGTGACCAAGAATATATATAATTAGGAGTACCACCGTTAGCAGTTACACTTATAGATCCATTATTACCATTAAAACATGAAACATTTACTATTGTATTAATAGAAATTGCAACAGGTGAAGGTTCTGTAATTGTTGAGGTAATTGAACTTAAGCAGCCTCTTCCATCGATAACACTTGCTGTATAAATACCCGCAGTAAGTTGTGAGGCTGTTATTGAATTTCCTCCAAATGGTAACCAGTTAATAGTGTAAGGTAAAGTTCCTTGACTTATATTAATAGAAGTCATTCCATTACTTCCACCAAAACAAGAATCGTTTAAAGTTGCGTTTATTGACAGAGTAGGACCAGGAATATTTACTAAAGTGGTTGTTAATGTTTTTATACAATTATAAGAATCTGCTACCAATAAAGTATAGGTGTTTGGTAATAAGCCATTAATAGAAGATGTATTTAAGTTTCCTGGACTCCATGAATATGTATAAGGACCAATGCCACCCGAAATTTGCGATACTATCGAACCGTTAGCAACATTACATGCAGGATTAATAATTGTTAAGCTTGCTGTTACTATTGTTGGGGCAGATATTATTACAGAAACATTTGTTTGACAATTATTAGCATCGCTTACAGTAACTACATATGTACCGGGCGTTAATGAATTTGCAGTTTGTCCGCTACCGCCAAACGGACTCCATTGGTATGAATATCCAGCATTACCTCCAACCGGACTGACCGTTGCAGTTCCATCTGATCCTCCAAAGCAACTTGTAGGAACGCTATTGGCTGTGGCTGAAAGAGATTGAGTTGGTTGCGAAACATTTATAGTTGTGATTGTTGTACAGTTTTTAAAATCAGTAACGTTAACAGTATAAGTTCCTAACGATAATCCACCTATAGTTGAACTATTAATACTCAT
>CANHPI010000101.1 GCA_947462425.1 Bacteroidota bacterium | reverse complement strand
GTCATAACTTGTCCCGAACTTGATTCGGGATGGTTTAGCCAGTTTAATAATTTGTGTTTGTGCGTTCAGGCACATGGCTATTTCATATGTAGATATTTATTGTTTTTTATTGTCATATAGTATACGCCATTTATCTTCATTGGTGTTTGTGCGTTTCGGCACATGGCTATTTCATATGTTTTAATTATTGTTTTTATCCCGATAACTATCAGGAAGTGTTTGTGTTCAATTAAACATGACTATTTAATATATTAATTAATTTTCATTGGCCTAACTTTACTTTTAACAATAAAAGCATAAGGATAATCCTCTTTGATTTTTTTTAGTAATTCGTAAGCCTCTAATTTTGTTTTAAAATCGCCAACTATTATTACAAAATTTGGTTGTTGATATTCTTCGTATGTTGAGACATCACTATACTTCATCGAAAACTTTGACTGAACTTCTCTAGCTTTTGTTTTATCTGCGCTAAAATGAATTTTTACCCGGTATCCGTCACTTTCGCCATTAGTCCGCTTATGGTATTCTTCTTTTTTTTCTTGTAGAGAACGAACTTTTAATGAAGTTTGAATGGTATTACTGTTTGGGTTTTCTTGCGAAAACAAGATTGGCCGCAAAACGAAAATGAGTATTAAAAATAAGATGTTTTTCACAGCACAAAAATATACAAAATACCTCAAATTCTAAGTATTTAATAAAGGTTAACGAATTGTTTTAAGATAAAAAACCATCTGTATAAATAAATGTACTAAAATAGTGTATAGCAGCATTAATTTACGCTACATTTCCATTAAAATCCTTAAATTAGCGCTGTTTTTTAACGAAAATTAAAATGGACAAATTCTCCTATGTTGGCACAAGCGATGTAAACGCTATTGAAAGTTTATTTTTACAATACAACCAAGACCCAAATTCTGTTGATTCCTCATGGCGCGATTTCTTTAAGGGATTTGAATTTGCTCGAACTTCATATGAATCGGATAGTGGAGCAATTCCTGAAAATGTAACTAAAGAATTTAAAGTTCTTGGTTTAATAAATGGTTACCGCCAACGCGGACATTTATTTACAAAAACAAACCCTGTTCGTCAACGTCGTAATTATGAACCTACATTGGCTCTCGAAAACTTTGGCTTATCTGAAAAAGATTTAGAAACTGTTTTTCAAGCTGGAAATGAAATTGGTGTTGGCGCTGCCAAATTAAAAGATATTATTGCTCATTTAGAGTGTACCTACTGCCAAAGTATTGGTGTAGAATATTTATACATGCGTGAACCAAAAGTTTTAAAATGGTTACAAGAGCGCATGGAAAAAAACAAAAACACGCCATCTTTTTCTGATAATGAGAAAAAAGTTATTCTTAAAAAACTAACTCAGGCTGTTGTTTTTGAAAACTATTTACATACAAAATTTGTTGGTCAAAAAAGATTTTCTTTAGAAGGTGGTGAAGCGGTTATTCCTGCTATTAATACATTAATGGAGCATGGTGCTAATTTAGGCATACAAGATTACGTGATTGGTATGGCGCACCGCGGACGCTTAAACGTTCTTACCAATATTATGAACAAAACCTACAAAGATGTTTTTACTGAATTTGAGGGTAGACCAAGCGAAGACTCTTTATTTGATGGTGATGTTAAATACCATATGGGTTATTCATCTGATCAATTAAGCGATGATGGAAAAAATGTTCATATTAGTTTAACGCCAAACCCTTCTCATCTAGAGACCTCAGCAGCAGTTGTACAAGGTATAGTTCGTTCAAAAATTGATAGCCGTCATAATGGAGATAACTCTAAAGCTTGTGCTATTAGTTTACATGGTGATGGTGCTATTGCGGGTCAGGGTTTAGTTTATGAATTAGTACAAATGAGCCAGTTAGATGGATATAAAACAGGCGGAACCGTTCATTTTGTAATTAATAATCAAGTTGGTTTTACTACAAACTTTTTAGATGCACGTTCATCTACATATTGTACTGATGTTGCAAAAGTAGTTTTAAGTCCAGTATTTCACGTAAACGGTGATGATGTAGAGGCACTTTGTTTCATATCAAAATTAGCAATGGAATTTCGTCAAACATTTCACCGTGATGTATTTATAGATGTATTATGTTACCGTAAATATGGTCACAACGAAGGCGACGAACCTCGTTTTACTCAACCATTATTATATAAAGCAATTGCAGCACATGCTAATCCAAAAGATATTTATGTTGAAAAACTAAAATCTGAAAATTCGGAATTAGCCAACGAAGCCAAAACAATTGAAACAGCCTTTAAAGCTGAATTAGATGTTAATTTAGATGAAGCTAAAAAAACAGAAAAAGCAAAAATTACATCTTTCTTAGAGGGAAATTGGAAAGGTGTGAAAATGGCAGGAGCAAATGATTTTGATAGCTCTCCAAAAACAGCCGTGGATGAAAAATTATTTTTAGAGGTTGCTAAAAAATCGACGGGGTTACCAAAAGACAAAAAATTCTTCAATAAAATTCAAAAGTTATTTGATGATCGAAAAAACATGATTGCAAACGACAATTATGATTGGGCAATGGGAGAATTATTAGCTTATGCCACATTAATGAAAGAAGGTCATCCTGTCCGTTTTAGCGGACAAGATGTAGAGCGTGGGACATTCTCTCACCGTCACGCTGTAGTTAAAGTAGAAGATAGTGAAGAAGAATATACGCCGTTAAATAACATTGATGCCAAAGTAAAATTGGATATCTATAATTCTTTATTAAGTGAGTATGGGGTTTTAGGTTTTGAATACGGATACGCTTTTGCTGCTCCAAATACATTAACAATTTGGGAAGCTCAATTTGGAGATTTCTTTAATGGAGCTCAAATTATTATTGACCAGTATTTAACATCAGCTGAATATAAATGGCGTCGTATGAATGGCTTAGTAATATTGTTACCTCATGGTTATGAAGGACAAGGGCCGGAGCATTCAAGTGCACGTATGGAACGTTTTTTACAAGCTTGCGCTGAAAACAATATGCAAATTGTAAATACTACAACACCAGCACAACAGTTTCACGTTATTCGTCGTCAATTAAAACGTGATTTCCGAAAACCGTTAGTATGTTTTACTCCTAAAAAGTTATTACGCTACCCAACGTGCGTTAGTAAGTTAACAGACTTTACAAAAGCTAGTTTTCAGGAAGTATTAGATGACACAATTGATGCTAAAAAAATAACACGCGTAGCATTTTGTTCAGGAAAAATATATTATGATTTAATTGAGCGTAGAGAAAAAGAAGGAACTGAAGATATTGCATTTATTCGTTTAGAGCAATTATACCCTTTCCCTCAAAAACAAATAGATACTATCTTGAAAAAATATAATAAAGCAAAAGACTTTTTATTTGTTCAAGAGGAGCCAGAAAACATGGGCCCTTGGAGATTTGTAGATAATAACTTACGTTCTTTAAATTTAAAATATTTTGGTAGAAGTGCTGCAGCTAGTCCTGCAACAGGCTTCTCTAAACGTCATGCTGCAGAGAACGAAGAAATTATGACAAGCATTTTTTCTAAAGTACTCGTTAAATAATAGATTGAAGAGACAAATTTGACAAAACTAAAAACCAAGAACTTATAACTAAAAACTAATTATATGGCAATTGTAGAATTAAAAGTACCAAGTCCGGGAGAATCAATCACAGAAGTAGTTATTGCACGTTGGGTAAGAAACACAGGTGATATCGTTGAAAAAGATGAAGTATTAGCAGAAGTAGATTCTGATAAAGCAACCTTAACTTTAAACGCTGAAGAATCTGGTAAAATTGAAGTATTAGCTGCCGAAGGTGATACTGTTAAAGTTGGTCAGGTAGTTGTAAAAATTGATACGTCGTTTAAACCTGAAGCAAAAGCAACTGTTGAAGCCCCAAAGGTAGAGGCGAAGAAAGTTGAACCCGTTGTTGCAACTCCAACAACTAATAACTCATCTCAAACAACTAGTTATGCAACAGGTACACCAAGTGTAGCGGCTGCCAAAATAATGACAGAAAATAATATTTCAGCTAGTCAAATAAGCGGAACTGGCAGAGATGGTCGTATAACAAAACAAGATGTGTTGGCAGCTCTATCTAACGGTTTACCAACTGCTACAAAAGTACTAAGCAATAGCTGGCAAGGTGGTAGAGAAAAAGATCGTACAAAAATGACGTCTTTACGTAAAACAGTTGCTAAACGTTTAGTAGCAGTTAAAAATGAAACCGCCATGTTAACTACCTTCAATGAGGTTGATATGAGTGCCATTTATGCTATCAGAGCAAAATACAAAGATAAATTTAAAGAAGTTTACGGGAGTAATGTAGGCTTCATGAGTTTCTTTACAAAGGCAGTTACCGAAGCGTTATTTCATTATCCTGCAGTAAATGGTATGATTGACGGCGAAGAATTAGTTTACAATAAATATTGTGATATTGGTATTGCGGTTAGTGCTCCAAAAGGATTAATGGTTCCAGTATTACGTAATGCAGAACTAATGAGTATTGCCGAAATCGAAAAAGGAATTAAAGATTTAGCAATTAAAGCGCGTGATGGTAAATTAACCATTGACGATATGACTGGCGGAACATTTACCATTACTAATGGCGGTGTATTTGGTAGTATGATGAGTACACCAATTATTAATCCTCCACAAAGTGCTATTTTAGGTATGCACAATGTGGTTGACAGACCAATGGCCGTTAACGGACAAGTTGTAATTCGCCCCATGATGTATGTGGCATTAAGCTACGATCACCGTATTATTGACGGAAGAGAATCTGTTGGGTTCTTGGTAAAAGTAAAAGAAATGTTAGAAAACCCAAGCCGTATGTTGTTTGGTGGTAAAATTCCTGAAGAAATTTTATTGGGATTATAGAATAGGATTTTAAATTATTAACCCCCTTTGAGTTTTCAAAGGGGGTTTGTGTTTTTACAAAAATACTAAACAATTGAATTACTAATCAATAATGTTATTACAAGCATTAATTCAAAATGTGATTTCGAATTAAATTTTTTTACATTTGTATAAAATCAAAAAAATGAAAACAACAATTACTAAAAAATTACTCCAACTATTGCTAAGTTTTACCTGTGTGGCAGCAAGCGCTCAATGTCCCACTATTACAAGTTTAAATGTGACGATGGGTGCTAATGGCACAGCTACAGTAAATCCAGTAACATCTATTCCACTAAATCCAGCAGGTGGTAATATAAGTTGGTCAACTTTTCCAGCAGCAAATCAAACTTTGCCTCAAGGAATATTTCAATTTTCTTCTAATGGAACTTATTCCATCTGCGCCAATTATAGCGATTCAATAACTGGTTGTTTTTCAAGTTTATGCACTTCCATAACAATCACTAATTTAAATACATTAAGTTGTAATGCTAACTTTTCAACGTATACTGATAGTGCTTGTGTTACACACTTTATTAATTCCTCAACAGGTTCTAACCTAGTTTACAATTGGTACATTTATGGCATGACATCATCTGCAGTAAATCCTAGCTTTTCTTTACCGAATGGCACTTATAATGCAACTTTGTATGTGTACTCGAATAATAACTTTTGCGATTCGGTAACCCAAAGCATTACCATTTCTTGCAACACTACTAATACAACTTCTTGCAATGCTTCATTTATAAGCTTAACCGATTCTAATTGTGTTACACATTTTATCAATACATCTAATGGCTCAAACTTAACATCAAGTTGGACAATTAATAATGTTTCATATCCTCCGTCAAACTCCAATCTTAGTTTAACATTAGCAAACGGAAATTACCCTGTACTTTTACAAACTTATTCAAATGGAGTAATTTGCGATTCTGCCTACCAATATGTTACTATTAATTGTGTTGGATCAAATACAACAAACCCAACAAGTTGCCAAGCTAATTCTCAATTTTATGTTTTTGCTGATTCATTAAATAGCGGGAATTATTTTGCTTATAACTTATCTTCAGGAACTGGAAATTTATCTTATTTATGGAGTTTTGGTGATGGAACTTCGTCTACACAACAATATCCTTTCCACCAATATGCAGTTCCTGGACAGTATGTTATTTGCTTAACTGTTACAGCAACATCTGGAACCTCAACATGTACTGATTCATATTGTGACTCATCAAGCGTACAAAAGATGGCATCAGGCTTTTTGATGAGTCAAGTAAATGTTATTCCTCAATTGGTAACTAGTATTAAGCAAAATAATCTAAATGCTGATTTAAATGCTTTTCCAAATCCGATGTTAAACGAATTATCAATTACTAGAGCGGCAAAAGAAAATAGATTCTTAACTTACACATTAGTTGATGCTATTGGTAGAATAATTTTAACGGGAGAATTAGCGAACATACAAAAACCACTTAACGTTAGTAATTTAGAGAAAGGATTTTACTACTTACGATTTACTGATGGAAACAGTGTTTTAATAAAGACCATAAAATTAGTTAAATAAGAGAAGTACTATTCGCTTTTAAATGCGTTCAATTTAACTTTTCGAATTATCAATTATGAGTAGAAGGCACAAAGTGTCTTCTACTTTTTTTTGAAATTATTATAAGCACCAATAAAATAAAGGTTGTAGAACTAATAATCCGTCAATCCATAAATAAAAATACAATGAATCCCTGTTCTCGTTTGTAAGTGTAATAGTAGCTATAACTAATAAGTTGAAAATAACTGCAAATACTATAAAATAAATATCATTAGTGAATTGTAAAAAACAAATGACACTAACAGCTACAAATGCAAAGCAAATTAGTTTAGCAATATTTACTCCAAACTTGTTGACGTACGTATTTACACCAGCTAAATAATCGCTCTCGCCATCCTTTATATCAAACAATAAACACAGCACAGAAATAAAACAAAACTGTGACGCAACAAACCAAATACTTAGTTTTGTAACCAGTTGATTTTCGATAAGGGGCACTAAACTGCAACTAATAACCCATACCGAAGATATTAAAAAAGGTTTGATGTAACCATGTCGCCTCAGGTTAAAGGGTTGTAAATAATACAAGGTAGAAACAATTTCTGCTCCAATCATTATTCCAATAGAAGTCCAGCTTAAATTATTACATAAAAACATAACAGATATTAAAGAAGCGACAATGCTGTACGTCAATAATTTCTTGTGTTTCAATAACCACAGCGAACGCTCAGAGTGAACATTTTCGTTGCTAATCATATAACCACGTTGCATATTATATTGCAAATAAGTTGACAAAAATATAAATAGTAAATAGGAATTATTTGCAAAGTTTGCTGGGATGGAAAATAAATGATACGTTAATACTACTTGCGCAAAAGCACAAATAGCAATAAATACATTAGCATAAACTAATGTTTTGATAATAGAGTTTGATATGAATGAATTAGTTTGCAAAAATATCTAAAGCGTTTTTTGAAGTTATATAGGC
This sequence comes from Bacteroidota bacterium, assembly GCA_947462425.1. Next base: position 920 of record CANHPI010000101.1, on the reverse strand, counting down.
AACGTCTTCAAGTGACATGTTTTTTATTTCAGCAATTTTTTGAGCGATTAATGGGATAAACTCACTTTCATTTCGTTTACCACGATAAGGCATTGGCGCTAAATAAGGAGCATCCGTTTCTAAAACCAAATCACTCAAATTTAATTGCTCTACAACTTTATCAAGTCCTGAATTTTTAAATGTAACCACACCACCAATTCCCAGTTTAAAATTACCGAAGGATAAAATTTGTTGGGCTTGCTCTATATTTCCACTAAAGCAATGGAAAATTCCTTTAGGTAATTTTTTATAAGAAGAGAGAATTGAAAAAACTTCATCAAAAGCATTTCGGCAATGAATAACAATGGTATAATTAAATTCTAAAGCCCAATCAATTTGCTGTTTAAATGCAATTTCCTGTTCTTTAATAAATGTTTTATCCCAATATAAATCCAGGCCAATTTCACCAATAGCAGCAAACCTTCGTTTATCAAGCCATTGCTTTATTGTAGCTAATTCTTCTAAATAAGTTTCATTAACTGAACAAGGATGCAAACCCATCATAGGAAAACAATGTTCCGGATATTCATTTACCAATTGAAGCATTCCTGAAATACTTTTACTATCAACATTTGGCAAATAAAATTTACTAACTGATTTTGAAATCGCATTTTTTATAGCTTCATTTCTATCCGCATTAAATTCTTCGGAATAAAGGTGTGTATGAGTATCTATGAACATAAAAAATTGGTTATTTTTGCATATAAAGATAATCATCTTTAATTATATGCATGAAAATTTTAGTTGTTCGTTTTAGCTCTATTGGTGATATCGTTTTAACGACTCCTATTTTACGCTGCATTAAACAACAGCTAAAAGACGTTGAATTGCATTACATTACCAAGCAAAATTTTATTTCGGTTATTGAAAATAATATATAC
>CANHPI010000100.1 GCA_947462425.1 Bacteroidota bacterium | reverse complement strand
TTTCATATGATTAGATAAACTATAAATTCGTTTTTATATTTACAAAAAAAATAAATCAATTAATTCTTGTTAGTATGCCTATTATAAATAAACCATCGTTTATCGAATTAATAAACAGTATTAATAACCTTACTATACAAAATGAAGATAGACCTGCCTATTATTTGGGTATGGGTAATCCTAATTCTGATATTTTAATTGTAGGTAAGGAAAAAGCATTGGATCTTAATGATGAGGTTTACTATCCAATTATTAATCATGAAAGCCTATTGAACATAAATCATTGGACAGATTTAATTCAAAACTATAATAATCTAGAAGATCCATTTCATAATATTTTATTACAAAGAATAGGAAATTTAAATGGTTTTAATCCTTTTTCTCCACTTTTATTTCCACAAATCGCAAATATAGTTCACCATAATGGTGGACATACATATCAGAAAATAAGTTATTTAATTAGCCTGGTATATCCCGTAACAAATTTATTTGAGAATATTCTATTTGAAAATAGCATTTTTAGTAAATTTTTTTTAACTGAAATTAATCATACTCCAGCATTAAATAATGCAAATTTTAATTTAACAAACTTTATGAATGGTCCTCGTTACAACTTTATGAGTGCTTCAGATTTTTATAAAAGTTTTAGAATCGTTATAGTTCATGTTGGTTTGAATAGTCCAAAATATATAGGTTCAAGATTTTCAGTAGGTAGGTATCAATTACTTCGTTCCTTGTTTAATAAAAATCTTGAAAATAATCCACAAACATTAAATTTGGGTGAAAACAACAATGGCCAAATTCAAGCAGATTTATATACCGCTGATGTTGGGGCAAATATAATTGTTTGTAATCAATTGTCTGGATCGGCCGGTTGGACAAATAACTCACTAATTCAATTATCGGAAGAAATTCAAAACTTAATACGATAAATCTATGGAAAATCCTCATGATGATTTACAAGAAAATTTTAATTTGGAGCTAGCAGAAAAATTAAAAAACAGGTTAGTTTGTTGGTATCCTTCTTCAGGAGCAGATTTTGAATCTATTGATTTTTGGTTTAAAGATTTTGGAAATAATATTAAGCCTGATTTGTTCGTTTTTACCGATATGGATTTTCTTATTAATGAAGGTTCCTTTAATATTCGTTATCAGCAAGGGATAAATCTTATAGATGGAATCAAAGAAAAAGGTTTTGATTTGATTAAGTTGAATGGTAATTATGATGAATTGGACGATTACATTTGCCAAAACAAACGAGAGATAGAAGAAATTTGTAAGCCTTATTTTTCAGAATTGATAAAGGATGAAGTTGAAAATGAATTTTTGCCTGAAACTACCCATGGCATCTCTTGGAAAGAAATGATAGAAGTTGGAATACTCACTTTGAAAGACCTTGAGGAAATTGGATCGTTAAAAATGTCAATTAAAGAATTTATATTAAAGTATAAACTTTTTGAGAATTTTTCTAATTACTCAAAATATGAAATTTCACATTTCAGAAACACCGGCAGAAACATTGATTTAATTTTTATAAAAACTAAAAATGCTGATTTTTATGATTTTTGCAAGAATAACAACATAGAAATTGCATCCTTTATGCTAAGACGTCCTATGGATTCGTTTTTTTTTAATGATTTCGATTTAAATAAAATAAATATAAAAGAAGCCTTTATAAGGGTTCAAGACTTAACAGGCTTAATTATGACAAATTATAAGTCAGTTTATTCTTTTGAATGGCCAACTTATCATTTTAATGATATGGCTGAGTTATTTGTGAAGGAATAGATATTATCTTCCAAATTGTTAATTTTTAAATCCAATACATTGATTTAAAACTAAAAGATGTTACGGTTTCTTCGTAACATCTTTTTTTATTTTGCGAAGGTTTTAGTTCAATATCCCCAATTTAATTCGATTTTCTAGCTAGATTTTGTAGAGTAAAAATTTATTGAACTTATTATCTTCGTTCTTTGAAATCTTGTTTTAATTATTCGTAATTTAAATTATAAAGTTTTTTTATGATATGTTTTAATTTGGATTTCGTTTTCGAGTAATAAATCAAACTCATTTTAATGCATTCCTTCATTTTTAATTTTTGTAAAAATGAAATTTAAAGTGTTATCTAAATAATTTCTAAAGTATAATCGTCCTTGGATATAATTTCCTTGCAGTAACAAGGTCTAATATCCTTTTTTTTATTTGTAGTAATAAGTAATTGTATGTCTATTATTTTAAAATCATTAAAATAATTTAGTGTTTAATCATTACCGGGATTAACATAGATTTGGTTTTGCGATGGATGAATCCAGATGTATTTAGCTGCCAAGTTTTCTTTTTTCAAAAGTATTTCCATGTATTGCGGTTTTTTCACAAAGTAAATAATTTTTATTTCTATGGAAAATCCGTAGAATTTTTTTATTAGTATTAAAAATTAAAACCTATGAAACCTGTCAATCTAATTCAAAAAATAGTTTCGGGAGGTCAAACCGGAGCCGATCAAGGTGCATTATTAGCTGCTAAAAAATGTGCTATTAAAACCGGAGGTTTTGCTCCTAAAGGCTGGAAAACCGAAGCGGGTGCCAATCCCTCTTTGTGTTTAACTTATAACCTGGTAGAATGTAATAGCGATGATTATGCCGAACGAACTGAAAAGAATGTTAAAACGACTGACCTTACCCTAATTTTTTCTGACCGAAATAGTAAGGGAAGTTTATTGACTAAATCTATTTGCGATAAAAAAGGTAAACCTTATTTAATGCTTTCTACTTTAGCTTGGAATGAAGAAACAGATTTGTCGGTTACTGAATTACTTCATAATGTTTATAAGGAAAAAAATAGGCCTTTGTTTTTAAATATTGCCGGTAATCGCGAATCTGTTTCGCCAGGAATAAAAAATAGAGTAGCCGAAATACTTGAAAGATTATTAAATGGCTATAAAGTTTAGTTATTTAAACTTTTAATGATTTACTGTTAATGCTGTATTTGTTTTTCTCGCGATGAGAAGCTAATAAAAAAACTAATTAAATTATTTAATAGTATTAATAATATAGGCTATGAAAACGGAAATAACTTTTATACTCATTATAATTTCTGTGACAAGCTCGTTTGCTCAAAAAGTTACAGATGTGGTTGATCCAAAGAATGTAAATTACGAGTTTGTATCGCAGCTGGTAATTGATGAGGTTAATAAGTATAGAGTAGACAACTGGCTTCCTAAACTTAAAATATCTGAGCGTCTTCAAAAAGATACAAAGGCTTGGGCAAATTACCTTGCTGCGAATGATATTTTAGTCCACGATACTACTGGCGGATTCTCTGAAGCAATTCATAAAGGCGGTGGCGTTGGCTTAGGTAATAATTACCTTACATTTGCAAAAGGAATAGTTAATAGTTGGAAAGATTCACCACCACATAACGCTATTTTATTATCTGCTCGTAGTAAGTATATTGGCTTTGGAAACATGGTTGTAGATTTACCCTGTAAGTGGCCTACTGACTTCGCAGTATTAAGAGTATCAACCTATTCACATATTCCAGCTATTGATTACGAACGATAGCCTTTTTTCATTTAAGTTAAATTATTCAGGGATATTAAAACTTAAAAGGTACTTTATAAGTAAATAATGATTGGTTTATGTTTAATTCTTAAAATTTAAAATTATGCAAAACAAACAAGTAGTTATAGAATTTACTAAAGTAGACCTTCCTTATGGTTGGTTGGGAAACATGTATGCTTCACCAATAACTTATGAAGGAAAAACATGGAAAACTAGTGAGGCTTTGTTTCAGGCATTACGATTTGAAGATGAAGAAATCAGGGAAATAATCAGAAATCAGCCAAGTCCTATGGGCGCGAAAATGAAAGCGAAAGGAAATAAAGAAAAAATGGTTATTGTGCCAATGAGTGCCCAAGACATCGAAAACATGAAATTGGTTGTAAAGTTAAAATTTGATCAGCATCAGGTTTTGAAATCAAAATTGATAATCAGTGGTAATCACCAAATTATTGAAAATATTGGCGAAAGAAATGGCACTCGTCATTTGTTTTGGGGAATGAAAAAAGTAAATGGGGTATGGGTAGGAAATAATACAATGGGAAAAATTTTAATGGAATTGAGAAAGGATTATCAAAATCCAGAAAATAAATAAATGCGTAATAATATTCAGGCAATTCAATTAAAATTATTTTTTTGTAATACATTAAAACACTTAACCATTTTGGGTTCAGTATAATATTATCCAAGCTCTTACATAATACCAAGTAGTTGGTTTTTCCTACTTCAGATTAATTTAAAACTAAAAGATGTTACGGAAAAACCGTAACATCTTTTTTTATTTTGCGAAGGTTTTGTTTCAATATCCCCAATTAAATTCGATTTTCCAGCTGGATTTTATAGAGTAAAAATTTATTGAACTCATTACCGTCGTTCTTTGAAATCTTGTCTTATTTAAAAAAAATATAAAGCCTTCCTTTTATTGAATGATTTCTTTTTGTATGCCGCCTGGTGTTAGAAAAAAAGCGACTCATTTAATGCTAAAAATGTTTCTATATCTTTTATTTCGCGAGTAATTGAAGTGCATTTTTGGTTTTTTATTTTTAATACTTTACCTCTGTTTTTACTATTTAAATATGAATCTGGAATTTTTAAAGTTTTTAGAAAAGCGCTAAAATCAATGAGTTTAAAATTTATTAGTAAATCATTGCTATAGTATGTTTTAATTTGGATTTTATTTTCGAGTAATAAATCAAACTCATAGCAATGTAGTCCTTCATTTTTAATTTCTGAAAACATGAAATTGAAAGTTGTATTTAAAAACCTCCTAAAGTATAATTCATCCGTGGTTTGAATTCCTTTGCAATAACAAGGTCCATAATCTTTTATTTTGTTGGTAGTAATAAATAATTGTATGTCTATTATTTTAAAATTATTAAAATAATTTAGTGTTAAATCATTACCGGGATTAAAATAGATTTGATTTTGCGATGGATGAATCCAGAAGTATTTAGTTTCCAAGTTTTCTTTTTTTCAAAAGTATTTCAAGGTATTGCGGTTTTTTCAAAAAGTAAATAAATTTTATTTCTACGGAAAATCCGTAGATTATTTTTTACGATTCTAAAAAATTAAAATCTATGAAAACTATCAATATGATTCAAAAAATAGTTTCTGGAGGTCAAACCGGAGCTGATTTAGCTGCTTTAATCACTGCTAAAAAATTCGATATCAAAACCGGAGGTTTTGCTCCTAAAGGATGGAAAACGGAAAGTGGTTCTAATCCTTATTTATGTACTCGTTATAATTTGGTTGAAACCTCCAGCGAGGATTATAAGGAAAGAACTGAAAAAAATGTGTTGACCACCGATGCAACTATTATATTTTACGATACATATAGCAAGGGAAGCTATTTAACAAAAATTACCTGTGAAAAAAAGAAAAAACCTTATTTATTGATTAGTAGCTCAAAGTGGGATGAAGAAAAAGAATTTATGATGGCCAAATTCATTTTTGAAATTTATTTAAAAAAGAAACGACCAATTTTTATAAATTTTTCAGGAAATAGAGAGTCTAAGTCTCCCGGTATTGAGCAAAGGGTCATTAATATACTCGAAAATTTATTTAATAAAAGTATTTAGTTATTGACTTTTTATGATGTTAAATCTTTTATTGAATGTTTTGGATTGATGTTGAAGTTATTTTTTAAAGATGAAAGTAAGTTAAGATTGATATTCCCTTTCATCGCTTAGTGTTTAATTAAGTTTATTAATCTTTTAAAAACATTTAAAAATGGAAAATAAAATAAATTATCGCTATCCTAGCAAAATAAAAAAGTTTTCGATTAACGATCCTTTTTTAAAAATATTGGTAACCAAATATGAAAAAGAAATTCCATGGCAAACTATTGTAAAAAACCAAGATAGTCTCAATAAATATGTTAAGGAAACCATGCTTTCCTCAATTTATAAATATTCGAAAGGCGACATTTATTTATCGCGCAAATATTTCATTGATGAGTCAGTCATTAACTTGGAACAAGAACTAAATTTAAATCAAATACCTGATTTAGTTCAACTAAATAATTTTAAAAAAATGAGGGTTGAAAAAGGAGATGACTCTGTAAAAAGACTTATCACTACAATAAAGAACAATCAAAAAAGATTTGCATTTGAGTCATGGGTGAAATTAATGCGAAAGAATTACAAAAAAGATCCGGCTTTTATTTATTTAATGCTCAAACCCATGTTTGAATTTTCAGATGATACAACCCGAAAACCTTTGATGGCTCCTGAAAGCGATGTAGTTGATTGGATTTACAGTATAATTTTAAAAGAAAAATTGCTCCCTGATGTTAACATAGCAAAAGAATATTTTAAAAAAATTGATAAGGGGATTAGTGGTAATATTAATAATGGCTGGGTTTATATTCCTTCAGATCATAAAAGATTGGCAGCTGTTTGTCAAGGAAGTGGCTGGTGTATTTCAGATACTAAATGGGCCAGTCACTATTTAGAGTACAATGATTTTTACATTTTAAAATCTAATGGAAAACCAAAAGTGGCTTTACGCTGCAGCAGAGATAACAATATTATTGAATGCCAAGGTATTTCAAATACCAGTCCCAAGGAGTGGTTTATAGAAGTTGATTTTTTTATTCGAGATAATAATTTGAATCTTTTAGATAGAAAACAAGAATATGAATATGCTTTACATGAGTATTCACCCAACGAGACTCCAATAACCTGGTGGAATGAGCGAATAGTATATTGGCCATTGGCATATTTTCATGCGCCTGAAAACATCAGGATTCAACTTAATAAACCTCGAATAGAAAATTTAATAACCAATAAGAATGCGCTCTCATTGCCAAAAATTGCATCTTATATTCCGGATATTAAAGTCGAGCAATGGTTAAATTTTATTAAGGATAATCCCGCTATTTATCATCATTTGCCCATCAATATCATTAAAAATGACGAAAGTGCTTTCAGAGAAGCTTTTGAATCTGGAATTTACAGGAAGATAGAAATGAATGAACTAACAATGGATGAATTAAAATATATCCCTGAACATTTTAAAGAAAAGCAAATTTATCAAGATTATATTAAATATTACTTTACCGGTAAATTTCATAAACTCATAATTAAAAATCCGCAAAAAAGAGAAGAAAGAGAGAATAGATTTGAATTCAATTCCCTAGTGCCTCAGCAAAAAAATGAAGATTTTGAAATTACTCAACTCAGATTACTGAATATTTTGATGAATAATGAGACTTCTGATTTTTCTGATAATATTTTTCCATTAAACCTAAGAAAGCTAAAGAATTTCAAAGAGTTGCGAGAATCTGCCTGGGCAGAAGCGGTAAAAGTGAATCCAACCTTTAGATTTGCATTACCAAAGGATTTAAGGGATAAACTTGTTTTTGGTCCTCAAAAAGAACCTGCTCCTGAATTGCTTGATAAATGGGTTCGAAAGGTTAAATATCAGCCCTGGTTGCTAACTCGAAAAGATTTTGTGCCGGCAAGCGTAAGGTATCGCGATGAAATATTGTTAGCATATGCTGATGGTTGGTTCCCAATTTTGTATGAAAAGCCTTATAAGTTATGGATTGAGAAATCAAGTTTAAGTGGTTGTAAGAGAATTTATTTGGCTTATCCTGCATTACGATGCTCTCAAATTATGAATGCCTTGATAGCGGGTTTTAGAAAAAGTAAGGGTGACTTACGTTCTTATGGCACATATTCCTCTAACAGAACATCTTGCATACCAGCAATACAGTTGGCTGTTTTGTTGGCATCAGTTTCTTATGATAGTGATTTATCCAAATTTATGATTGAAAGGGTAAAGAAATATTTTTATGTGTCACCGTATATAAAAAAACCAGATACTTACGATTTTTTTGTAAATGAAATATTAAATGGAAAATTGAAAGAAGTTTGTAATAAATATAACGATGTAAGAGGCTCAAGTGTTTTTAAGATGTTTGATGTAAAAGAGCGTTTAAGGAAAATGAATTCTGGTAAGAAAAAGTAATAATTGTTTTTTTCTGAGTTTTTGAATATCCTTTTTTTGATTATTTCTGATGTAATTCTTATTCAAAACAGCAATTAAATTAAAGTTTCTCAGGAATTCATATGAATTCCTGAGAAATAACATTTATCTAAATCTGATTTTCATTTAACTAAAATTTATAAAATAATTTTCAGCTTTTTTTTTAATCCACCTAAAAAATAATTATACATTTTTATTTAACGGTTGTTATATATACTAACTATCTCCGTTTTTAATTATCAAAGAGCTTAACTACTTAACACGGTTTAAAATGACAAATTGCTTCCAGGCGGATAATATAAAAACA
>CANHPI010000099.1 GCA_947462425.1 Bacteroidota bacterium | reverse complement strand
TTGTTGCTACAGATGCTCATAAATTAGTTCGTTATACACGTAATGACGCTAAAGCGGGCACTTCTGCTTCTTTTATTATGCCAAAGAAACCGTTAAATGTTTTGAAAAATTTATTGGCTGGTATTGATGATGCTGTTAAAGTAGAATTTAATAAAACAAATGCGTATTTTAGTTTTGGACATATCAATTTGGTTTGTCGTTTAATTGATGGAAAATACCCTAATTACGAAGCAGTTATTCCAAAACAAAATCCAAATAAATTAACAGTAGATAGAACTTCATTTTTAGGAGCTATTCGTCGTGTGAGCGTATTTGCTAATAAAGCTACTCACCAAATACGTTTAAAAATTAAAGGAAGTCAATTAACTATTTCTGCTGAAGATTTAGATTTTGCAAATGAAGGGCATGAAACTTTGATGTGTACATATGTTGGCGAAGACATGGAAATTGGATTTAACTCTAAATTTGTTTTAGAAATGTTAACTAATTTAGAAAGTGATGAAATTACAATTGAAATGAGCGCTCCTAACCGTGCGGGCATAATTGTACCAACACAAAAATCTAATCCTGCTGAGGACGTTTTAATGTTGGTAATGCCAGTAATGTTGAACAACTAATATTTTTCAAAATATTAACAAGGGCTCAGGAAAGACTTTTTTTTGAAACAATAATTAAACTTAATTACTGTTTCATGATTTTATAAGCTGTTTTGAAATTGTTTTGACGGATGTATAAAATGTAAGAGCCATTTTCAAGATGTGCAATATTCAATTCTTGCCTTATATTTTTTTCTGTTGATGAATTTTCTGATGTACTTAGTATTAATTTTCCGTAAATATCAAATAATTCAAACACTACTAAATTAGGGTTGTCAGTTGAATATGAAATAGATATTTTATCTTGTGTAGGATTTGGAAAAATTGAGAAATTTTGTATTGGTATTTGTGTTTGTAATGCAGTTGAAATACAAGCAATGGTTCCTATTACTTTTCTACCAATTCTATCAATCGATGGATTTTGAATGAGTGTCATAAATGCGTTGCCAGCATTACAATCACTTTTCAATTGGTTTGCTAAAAAAGGCTCAATATAACTCATATAACGGTTAAATAAAACAATATTACAAGATGGTGTGCTACATGATGCTTGACCAAAATTACAAGTCGCACTCGTTCCATTTCCGAAATCACAGTGTGTTACATCTTTTATAATTGAATGAAATTTTGTTAAGGAAGCTGTTGGGTTAAAGTGATTATTTTGAACAGCAGAGTCTGCTACATTATCTTTTTCGCCTGATATTACTAGTGTTGGTATAGTTACTAAGCTTGCACCCGCTACAGATGAAATGCCTGCAGTATTTGAAGTTGCAGCTGCTAAATTAAACAAACAAGTAACACTTGTATTATTTTGAGCTGCAATAAAAGAACAACCTCCTCCCATGGAATGACCTCCTATAGCCACTTTTTGTATAACCTTACCATTAAAGGTTGTTAATGCGGTTGGTGTACTAATTGAGTTTAATAATAATCCTTGAGTTGCCAATAGTTTTATGTCAGCACCAAAATCTGCGTGATTTGGATTTGGGAAAATAGAGCCTTCGGTGCGAGGTAATAAAACAATATAGCCTGATGCTGCTAAGCCATTGTAAATGTTGTCATAATTGTCATATGTCATTGCAAAACCATGACCAAAAACCACTACCGGAAATTGCCCCGCTGCTACCGATGTATTATTTCCAGCAATTGTAGCCGGATAATACACTTCAGTTCCAATGGTTCTTCCAGTTCCTGTCATGGCTATTCCTCCAGATATGGAATATCCTCCTGATCTTGTTGCATCCTTAAAATTGATACTCATATGCCCAACAGGAAATGTTTGCGCCTGAAATATTAAAATAAAGCTTGAAGAAATAATCAGTAGAAATTTTTTCATTTTTTTGTTTTATATTTTTAGTAATTATTAAATGTAAAATAAATTATCTAGAAATTCAAAAACAAGATATTAAATAATAATGCTTTATAAACAAAAAGTCTTTCTGCTATTTAGCAGAAAGACTTAAAATAAATGTGTTTTTGTTTTTAGATTTTATTCAGTAATTATGACTAAATACTTTGAGTTCGACCAAAAGTCTTCAGCGTTTAAAATCTCTATTGACTCAATGGTTTTTTCTCCAATTAATTTATAAGAACTTGAAGGATGGTTAGTTATAATTTTCACTTTTTTAGCACCAATGTTAATTGAGCTTAACTTTGAAACATCAACCTTTGTAAAATATTCCTTATTAAAATCATCTTTTAATTTAGTGGATTTACCCATTCCAATAAACCCGCCATCTTTAGTTATGACATTCTTTTCTTTTAATTCTTTAGATGTTCCAAAGGCATAAAATGCTGTGTTTATTTTTTCAGTTTTTGCAGAGCTTTCGGCTTCAACAACTTCTAAATTCATAACAATATTACTTAACTCAATATTTTTAGATTCTAACTGCGATTTTAATTCAGATATCTCGCCATCTTTAGCATCTACTTGCGCTTGTAAGGTTTCAATCATTTGCTGTAAGCCAGAAATTTTAGATTTAGAATCTTTTAATTTTTTACTTAAAGAACCGATACGATTTTTGTTTTTCGCTAATAAATCATAGATAGCTTGTATATCTTCTTTAATTGTTTCCTCTTTACTTTTAACATCACCACTTTGAGAACTTGCTGTAACAATTTTTTCTTTTTCTTTAATAGCTTTTAAGTTTTCTTGTATCTCATTAAATGAATTTACAAATTCTTGCAGAGCAATTTCTTTTTCAGATAATTGTCCTGATAGCTCTCCATTTACATTAGATAAACTATCTGCTAATGGATTAGCCTCTTTTTCGGAACCACCGCATGAAATAGTAAATAAACTAGATGCAGAAATTACTGCGCCAACTAAAAATAATTTTAATGTTTTCATTATATGTTATGTTTTTGTTTACAAATGTATAAATTTATCCAAAAGGGCATTAAAAAATATGTGATAATTCAAGGATGTATTTTGAAGCAATTTTTTTGAAAATCTCGATACAGAAGTTTACTATCTCTAATAAAAAATGCCCTTTTTTCTCAAAAAAGCAGTATAATTTTTGTCAGTCTCAGATTAAACAAGCCCTAAAACGAACTTATGCAAATCTAAAATTCGGTTTTTTTTGTCTTTAGTATAAAATATTGTTATATAAAAAACTCGAGGAAATCAAAAGGATTTGATTTTTGAATATGTTTTAAAAGCGCGAAACTCTTCGATGACAATAAGGTGTTCCTCCTTCTTTTTCATAATACTGCTGATGATAGTCCTCTGCCGGCCAAAATTTTACTGCTTTTTTTAACTGAGTAGCAACTTTGTATCCTTTAATTTGTAATTGACCAATTAATTTTTCTATGGTTAATTTTTGAGCATCATCAAAATAAAAAACAACGGATAAATATTGCGGACCAATATCATTTCCTTGTCCATTTGCTTGTGTTGGATCATGTATCTCGAAAAACAATTTAGCTAATTCCTCATAGGTAGTTAAAGATGGGTTATATGTAACCTCCAAAGCCTCAATATGTCCTGTTTTGTGAGCGCAAACTTCTTTATACGTAGGATTTTCAGAAAACCCGCCTGTGTAACCCACCTGTGTGCTCAAAACGCCTTTTGCCTTTTGAAAATAATATTCTACTCCCCAAAAACAACCTCCGGCAAATATTGCTTTCGCTACTTCTTTTTTCGCACTAGATTCAACAAATAACATAGAAATAGAATTTACACAATGGCGAGTATCTTTATCAGTCAATTTTTCGCCATAAAAAACATGTCCTAAATGACCACCACAAGTTGCGCAAGTAATTTCTGTTCTTCTTCCATCCGCATCCAATGTTTTTTTAACAGCACCTTTTATTTCATCATCAAAACTCGGCCAACCGCAACCCGAATGAAATTTCGAATCTGATTCATACAATGGAGAATTACACTGCTTACAAATATATGTTCCTTTAGTAAAATTATCTGTGTATTCACCTGTATAAGGGCGCTCTGTTCCCTTTTCCAAAATTACATATTGCTCTTCCTTTGATAATGGATTTAATTTCATAGGTGTCTTTTCTTTAATAATTGTATTTTTAGTAATGTTAACTGATGGGTTTGCGTTTTGACAGTGCGTATTATAAACTCCAATAATAAACAATACAGTAACAATTGTAAAACGAGGATGTTTAAATTTCATAAAAAGCTTTTTTAGTTTCATTGAAACGAATTTATAAAAACAACAATTATACTTTAAAATTGTTGATTAATTTAAAAACGAGGCATCTAAAAACTGAACTTTATGTTTTTTTATCATTTTATCTAATAAATAATTCTAAAAAATAAAGCGTATCTTCATCAACCATGAAGTTAATTTACCTTTTGATATTTTTAAGTATTTCTTTTTTAAGTGAAAGTAGAACTCTAGAATTACCTCTAAGGGATAGCATAAGTTCTGATAGCTTGTTATTGTTTAGTAAAAATTACATTGGTATAAATTACTGTTACGGAAAATGTAGCCCAAAAACAGGATTTGACTGTTCTGGATTTGTATATTTCATTTTTAGTCATTTCAATATAAAAGTACCTCGTTCGTCTATTGATTATGATAATGCCGGAAAAACAATACATCCTGATTCGTGTAAAATTGGAGATGTAATTATATTTACGGGGACAAATTTAAAAAACAGAAAACCGGGACACGTTGGCATCATCACTTCAAAACTTGGCGAGGAAATGCAATTTATTCATAGTTCCTCAAACAAAAAACATTCAGGAGTTAAATTATCAACTTATAAAGAATCGCCCTACTATGAGAAGCGATTTTTGAAAATTATTCGAATAACTACGGTTTATTAGTTTGTGAATTTTGCTCGTTGATTTTTATTAATTAAACTTTCTAGTGTAAAAATATTTAAATTGTATTTTAAATTTTAAAAATTAAATTAATTTATTAAAAAACAAAAGTGATTTAGAAGATAAAATTATTGTCAGTAAAGTTGCTATAGATTTATAATACATTATACCTATTTAAAAATACATTTCTTTTAAAACTAATTACATCCAGCTTCCTTATAATTTTTCTTAACATTAGGATTATCTAAAACTTGAAATGACATAAATGGTTCACCAAATAATTTACAGTAACGTTCCTGATTTTTTTCTTTTGCTTTTTGCAAAGCCTCGCTAAATATTCTACTATAAAACTTTTCAGGTAAGTGAGATGCAATTGAAATATAACTAAACAATAAATCTTCGCTTACATCAGGTAATTTTAAAAACGGCTCTAATACATTAGATGAAAATTTATAATCTTTACCTCTTGTAAATACATAAGCTAATTTTAATGCATTTTGCCAACTGGCATCTTTAAAATTATAAAACCCTTTAATTTTGTTAATACATGCCTCTATTTGTGCATCAGCATCTTCAATAGTATCCAAAGATTCAATTATTTTAAATTGCCATTCAATATTCAAACCATCAACTAATTTCTTAGAAATTTTAGATTTATATAAAGCATCAATTTCCTGTTGCATTTTTCCTTGTTGCTCTTTGGTTCCGATAGTTGAATCTAGTTTAATACTGCAAAAAATTCTATTGAATCTTACCACATTATTTGTTGCATCTAATTTTTCTATTTTTCTAAATTCATTATAGTCATCTTCATCTACAATGCTTCCATTTGCTAAATAATTATAATATAATTTATTGTTGAAAAAATTGCTATACCTAGCTTCAGCAGGAATTTTTATGCTATCCAACACATCGTCTGAATATTTTTTATTTATTTTTTGTTTATGTGCATACTCCATAATTTTATATGCTTGCGCTATTTTTTTTGCTTTCAACGCTTTCGTGAAAGCCATTGATGTAAATTTTTGTTCCTTGTCGCCTGTAATATCATAGGTTACATCTAAAACAATTTGAGCAAAACGTTGTCTTGCAAAAACTGGCTCTAACTCTTTTAAAAGGCTGCCATCTGTATTTATTTTTTTTATAGCTTTTTCTTTTCCTAATTTTACAACATCAGCATATTTGCCATCCTCCATTTCTAATTCAAATAATACCCATGAATCTTTTGTTTCAATGTTAGGCGTTATTTTATTTTGTTGCATACTTTGTAAAACTTTGGTAACACTTTCAGCGCGTTTGCGTTGAAGTTTAGAATTTGCATTTGCATCGCCTTCAATTGATGAATAGGCATAAATATATAAACCATCAATCATAAAATCAGGCTCGTTTAAAGCTTTAATAAATGGCTGAATATCTTCGGGTTTAAACTCTGATTTGTTTTTTTCGAAGGGGATTACAAAATTTAATATTGAACTTTCAGATTTGGGTTCAAAAGCCGGCTTTAAGCCTACTGTTGAATCTGCAGGAATAATACCAACAGGTGTGCTGCTTTCCTGATCACCCTTTTCTAGATAGGTTCGTGTAACTGTTCTACAAACGTGCCCATCTTGAATAATTATTAAGTTCAGTTCATAAGGTCCATTAATTTTTGAGTTAAATTTACCCATCTCTATTTTCAACTTATTAATTTTTTCCTTTTTTTTAGACTTCGGATCTGGTTTAATTAAGTTTTTAGCAAATACATTATCCTTTGAAATAACCTTTTGCATAATTCCTTTATTTTGAAAATTATTATCCACAATGTTATATTCCGGATTATCATATTGAGACCGCTGAACAATATCTACCGCTAAACCATCTTTAGTTTTTTTTAATAATCGTTTTAAATCTTTTAGGTTGGCATACTCCAAATATATTTTTCCGTTTTCAACCTTCAACCCTTTTTGTAGTATGTCGTAATTTTTCCATTTATCGCACGTTTTGCAAGATTTTGCATCGGGGGTTAATAGTTTTTTAGATTTAGTGTTGTAGGGCACTGCTAATTCTTTTTTCATTTTGGCTCCCGTATTAAAGCTATCATAACCACCAAAAACAGCAGTTGCAACTACTTTTTTTCCATCTTTTTGCATCACACAGTTTATACCAATTAACATGTATTGAGCTTTCAACAAGATTTCTTTATCTTTTTTATTATTTTCCCAACGAGTCCAAATTACCTTTGCTACTTCTGCTGTTTTATAACTATCTCTGCCTTTACTTACAGGCGCTATCATAGTAACTTCTTCGCCTTTTTTAGTTCCGCCTGCATTTACTAAATTCTTTTTTACCTTTTCGGGATCTACTTTTGCTACACCTGATTTTGAGAATTTTTTAGCGTCAACAGCAGCCGCATTAATTAAAACATCATTAACTTCAAAAGTATCTAATCCATTTTTGACTCTAAATTTATTTAGTTCACGAATTATTATGCCTGGTAAATCATCAATGTTAAAATTATCTTGTGCTTGTGAACATGTACCAGAAAATAAAAAAATAAATAATAGTAGTAATTTTCTCATCAGCGACATATTTAGTATTTTAACAAATATTAAAAAATCTGCTTAATTCTTAAGTTAAGAGTATTCACAAACTATTAACAAATAAGGATTTTTTGTAAATTCAATCAATTCAAAATCAATGATTATATTCGTAAACCATAATAAATTGAATTTTTACAATGAAAAAAATATTGATTGCAAATAGAGGTGAAATTGCTTTGCGTGTTATGCGAAGTGCAAAAGAAATGGGTATTAAAACAGTAGCTATTTATAGCGAGGCAGATAGAAATGCGCCTTTTGTCCGTTATGCTGATGAAGCAGTTTGTGTTGGTCCGCCACCAAGCTCCCAATCGTATTTACAAGGCGATAAAATTATTGAAATTTGCAAAGCGCTAAATGTTGATGGCATTCATCCTGGTTATGGATTTTTATCTGAAAACGCTGATTTTGTGCGAAAAGTTCAAAAATCTGGTATTACTTTTATTGGACCAAGTGCTGATGCTATGGATTTAATGGGCGATAAATTAAGCGCTAAAGCTACAGCAAAAAAGTACAACGTACCAATGATTCCTGGTTCGGATGGTGCTATAAGTGATTTGGTAGAAGCAACTAAACTGGCTAAAGAAATCGGTTTTCCTTTATTAATTAAAGCTTCTGCTGGTGGTGGAGGAAAAGGAATGCGTTTAGTTGAAAAAGAAAGCGAAGTTGAGGAACAAATGAAAATGGCCATTAGTGAAGCAATATCTGCATTTGGTAATGGTGCTGTTTTTATTGAAAAATATGCAACGGGTCCTCGCCATATAGAAATACAATTATTAGCTGATAACCATGGTAATTGTGTTTATTTGTTTGAGCGTGAATGCAGTATTCAACGTCGTCATCAAAAATTAATTGAAGAGGCTCCGTCATCTATTTTAACTCCCGAATTGCGAAAGGCGATGGGTGAGTGTGCTGTTAATGTTGCCAAAGCCTGTAATTATAGTG
>CANHPI010000098.1 GCA_947462425.1 Bacteroidota bacterium | reverse complement strand
TAATTTAATCACCTCTCTTATTGGTTCAGTTTCGGGGTAAACTGTTTGATTATAATACCAAAATTTCGCATCTGTAAATAAATTATTGGTTAATCCCTGATAATAAATATTCCAAAAATAACTGTCACCAATAAATAAAGCTTTTGGCTGTACATCACTTTCATTTTCTTTCCAATAGTAATTGGCATAAGGCATTGGCAGCGATTTTATAGGAAAAAGTAAATTCATTGCTTCTCCGATATCATTATCTGGACTAATCAAAGAATCTGAAAAAGCAATATTTGTAATTTCAAAATCTCTCAAATTTAATTTTGTATTATATTCTATATGTTTTTTTAAAGAATCTGTTGCTATCAAAGCACCATAATTACTCCAATGTATTCCTGTTTTAGGATATAAATCATAGGGAGATGCATTTTTAAGTTCTTTAAACCATTTACTGAAGTCAATATAATTTATGTTTAATTTTTTTAATAAAGCAGCAGATCTATCGTAATTACTTTCTTTTCTTTGTGAAATCCAATTATCCGGAATAAATTCAGGATAAAAAGACGCTTTACTTGGTAAACAAATAATTTCTAAATCAATACCGTTCGCAGCTAAGATATCTTGTAATTCTTTTATTCTTTTGAACTTCGTCGTTAGTTCATCCATAGCGATGAAATTATTGCCATAATAGGATTCTATATAATTAGTTTCATATAAAAAGTCTCCCTTACCAATAATAACTTTATCAACGTTAGCAACATTAAATAATTTATAATCTATTTGATTATTAAGCATTACATAGTAATTACGTAAACCAAAATTTTGAGTAAAATATTTGTCTTTTACTCCTTGATAGCGACCACTAAACCAACCATCTGCAGAAATGGAGGTGTCAGGAGTTTCAACATAAGCACCTTTTAATGGTTTAATATATTGCTTTAAATGAAGTTTATTTTGCAACAAGGGAATATATAGGAAAATAAGAATTCCTATGAGAATAAATAAATAAGGAGATCGTTTAATGCTATTCATGTTTAAAATCTAAAATAGATAAATGGATTAAAGTCTGAAGATGTTATGGAAGCTAAAGACAAAGTAAATAAAATACAAGCTATAGATGCAAAAAACAGATTACCAACTAAGCCATAATAAGAAAAATATACTTTTTGTTGAATTTTAGTTCCAATAGAAAAGCTTGTGAAAAATGAAAATAGTATTGCCAACATAAAGTAAAAGATAAACTCCGTATTTACAAAATGAGCTGGCATTGAGAAATTAAATGAAAACAATGTGGTTGTGAATTGAAAGGCATCTGTAATAGTCTCTGCTCTAAAAAACACCCAACCTATTGAAATTATAATAAAGCAAATTATTGTTGAAAGTAATTTGCCGATTTTGCTGTAAAATTTTAGCAAGAAAATACGCTCTAATACAAGCCAAATGCCGTGGTATGCTCCCCAGAAAATAAATGTCCAAGCAGCGCCGTGCCAAAAGCCAGAAATTAAAAATACAATACAGAGATTTAAATAAAGACGCGCATTACTATCAACTTTATTGCCTCCCAAAGGAATGTATAAATAATTTTTCATCCAACTTCCTAAGGTCATATGCCAACGTCTCCAAAATTCCGTAATACTTTTGGATGTATAAGGATTATCGAAATTTTCAGGAAACTTAAAACCTAACATTTTTCCTAAACCAATTGCCATATCTGAATAACCTGAAAAATCAAAGTAAATTTGAAATGTATAAGCAAACATTCCGATCCAAGCTAATCCCGATGATAAATCGGCAGTTGGCATATTGAATATTTCATCTGCTTTAAACGCCATAGTATTTGCAATCAAAACTTTTTTTGCTAAACCAATACAAAACCTGTAAAAACCAGTTAATTTATTATCTACTGTATCGTTAATACTTCTATCTGCTATTTGATCATGAATTTCGTGGTAACGAATAATTGGTCCTGCTATTAATTTTGGAAACATAATGATATACATTTGATACTGAAGAAAATTATCTAGCGGTTTATGAATACGTCTGTAAACGTCCACAACATAAGTTAAACTTTCAAATGTGTAAAAAGATATACCTATTGGTAAAATTATTTTAATCCAGATGATTTCATTAATACCAAAACCAGATAGTAGCGAATTTAAATTATCAATAAAGAAATTACAGTATTTGAAATAAAATAATAATCCCAGATTTAAACATAAAGATAAAATCAGAAATAGTTTTCTTTGTTTTTCAGAAACTGAATTGTATAATAATTTTACAAGATAAAAATCAAGTGTGGTTGTTGCTAAAATTACGAAGATAAATTTTGGAGCTCCCCAGCTATAAAATAGAATACTTGAAATAAGTAATACTAAATTTTTAAATTTTTGAGGCGATAAAAAATAAATCACCAAAAAAATTGGCAAAAAATAAACCAAAAAAGTAACGCTACTAAATACCATAATTTCTATTCAATTGTAATTTCTAAAATTTCTCCTATTATATCTTTCTTAGGAAAAGGTATAAAATTTTGCTTGTAGGGAGCTGTAGGCCACCATTCTTCATTATGCCACTCCTGAGTAAATAAAATTATCATTTGATTGTTCGGGATGGAAGTCATAGTTTCGTCCATAACGCATATGGTTTTTAACTTATCCTTCTCAGGACCAATTTTCCAAATTATTTTACCCGGTAACCATTCTATTTCAAAATAATAATAAGGCGCACCAAATATTTCATTGTGATTTTTAGGAATTTTAGTTGACAATGCTTTATAAAAATGGTCCCATCTATGTAATAAATATGTTTGATTATCGAATGAAACTTCTTTCGCACCAATATTAAATTCTTTTGGTTCATGGCATGCCATATCCCAATTGGTACAGGTAACCATTATGTCATCGTTATTGGCGGCATCATCAGTTTTATAGATGGCATTTGATTTTTTATAGGATGTTTTAGGCCAATATTGCGATTCTTTTAATATTTCAAAATCAATTTCTGAGTAGTGAGTTGATTTTACACTATGTTTAAGTGCTTCAGAATTGTTTGGTTCAGATTTTGGAATGTAGGCGATTTCAGCATTGCAATCCCTTCTTTTATTCCATTCGTTTTCACTTTGAAATAATAACCAAAACGCATTAGTTATTCCATTCCAAACATTGTCTTTGCTTAACATTTTTGGGAACTTTATTTTAGCTCTAAATTTCCCATATGTAAAACCAATACGCGAAGAAACTCCAACTTGTTCTTTTTTATAATTACCAGGCTGAGATGCAGGATTTATTAAAGTGATACTATTTTTTTCTTTGTTTGCCTTAACGGTTGTGCATGGACAATCAGTTGTATTTACAAACATTTTTACTCGATTATCAGTTTTTTCGTATTTGGTTTTAAGCTCATTGTATTCTGCCTTTGTAAAATTTTCCCCAACAACATCTTTAATTTCAGGAACATTATATACCGTATAGTCTTTATCTATGTTATGAAAGTATTGCTGAAAATTTGCTTTATGATAAAGCTCTTTAGAACTATTACAATTTGCATTAATACTATCCATGCTGAAATTAGACTTATTAATACCTAATCTATCAATATAAATTCCAGAGGAAAGATCCATTTTTGTGGATATATTTAATTTCTTTTCTGAAATGAGAACAGCGGTGCTTTTTAAATCCTTTCCTTCTTTTAATAAAAAATACCCAAATGGATTAGCATATTTACCGCTTTTATTTGTTAGTTGTAAGTCTCTAATTTCCATTGGTATTTTTCCAATATCTTCCGAAGAAGTAACAACCAACATGAATTCATAATTACCCATGCGGGGATTTCTTTTCCATCGATTGTTTAATGATTTATCATTATTTTTCTCATAATTAATAGCCCAAATAGCATTTAAATAGATTTGTTCATCAATTGTAGTGTTTTCTTTATGAGCTTTTTCTTTTATTTTTTCTAACCATTCAGGAATCGTTTTTATGTAATTCATTTTATTGATGATATTTTCATCAATGTTCAAATATTTTTCAGGATTTGCGCCAAAATATTTTTTTTCATTTCTAGGATTTCCAACAATTTTGAAACTATCCATTACAATAATTTCTTCCCCAGGAAAAAGAAATTTGGTTGGCTTGAAAGTATAAAGTCCATCAGACCAACTACCGTAAAAGTTTTCATCTGCATAATTAAGCGTATCTGTAAATTTATAGTCTTGATTTTGATAGAAAATTTTATAGTAATACTTTTTTATCTCCGAAGAGGTATTTTCTACCTTAAATTTGAATGTAAAATAGCCATTAGAGGTTTGTTTTTTTGTAGGAATTTCAATCCCATTAAAAACAGCATCAGTTAAATCAGTTTTTAAATGATATATCGTATCTTGAATGTTATTTTGATAATTTGTAAAAGGATCGAAGCCATCTACATTTATGCCATTGCGATTACAACTGCTTAAAATTAAAATCAATACAATAATGATAGATTTTACAACCTGAAAAAAATACGACATAACAACTCAATAACTTAAATAACAAATATACATTAAAGCACAACTATCCGAAATTAAAAATAAAAAAGAAGTCGAAAAAATCCTAATTTTTAGAGGCAATGTTTAATTAACTAAAAATTTGTCTTTTAAAGTATGTATTATAATAAAACTTCATGAATTTATCATTATTGATGGAAAAGTTTTTGCAAGCTATTCTGACATCATCATCATAGAGGTTAGTTTTATATTGATATTTAAAATCAGAAGGTCATTGGAAGAATGAATCACTTTGATTTAAAAAATAAATATTAATTTTTTATAACAATTTTTGACAATCGATTAATACTATTCAGATTGCTTGACTTAAATGAATATCGACTAAATTAACGGCACATATTATTATAATCAAATACAGCTTCTTCAAATGTGCAAGTTTGATATTTTGGGTTTGAAAAGTATTCTTTTTTGTATTGCTCACATTCAAACATAAATTTTCTTATAGATTTTAATGCTTTTATCCCTTTTAGTCCAGAAACTTCATAAACACTTCCGTCAGGTAGTCTTACGTGACGCAAATAAATTCCTTCTCTTTGTTCCTTCATAACACCTTCTGAATTGTATGAGCCATTAAAGTTTTCCTTTAATCTGTAACTTGTCTGTAAATCATTAAATACATCAACGGTTATTTTTCCGCTAACCATTCGTTTTCCGTAACGGTAATAACCATCAGTTTTTTTAATATTTAAGGGCATCCTTGTGTAAATAATTCCATTTTGACAAATCATCTTAATTTCAGGAATATCTTTTTTCTTTAGTCGAATTGTACTATTCTCTTTATTTACATATTCAAAATCAATCATTTTTCCTTGAGCATTAGTATCAAAAAAATTAATTTGATTGCAAACAACAGAGTCGTTTTCAGTAGTGATGTAATAATTTTGTGAAAAAGATTCTGATATATTGATGAGGATTAAAAATACAATTGTTGCTGTTAAGTTTATTGTTTTAAGTTTCATTTTTTTCGTTTTTTAACTTCTTCTAATTGTCTATTTTGATTTTTTTATATGATGGCTATTGTTTATAATTTTTTTTCGTTTAAACTTTTTTTTACCAATATTACAAAAATATTTTTAAGAAATATTAGATTTGGTCTTGGTATGCAGTATTCTCTGCCATAGTTTTCTTGGTAATATTTTGTTTGTATATGCGAAAAATCAAACTTTAAATAACCAAAAATGTCTGAGGTTTACTAAACCACCAATTTTTCTAAATCCTTCTTGTGTCAAGCGCTGTTTTCTTTATTTTCAATCTGTAATTAATAATTTCTCTACTGCGATGATATTGTCTTCTTCCGTTAGTTTAATGAAATACAATCCGCTAGCAAGATTGTCTCGGGATAAATAAACTGTCTGCCCCGAAATATTTTTTATTTGCTTTAAAGTCTGCCCGTATGAATTGTAAATTGTGAGGATTGCATTTTTATGATTACCAATTGTCTTAATTGTTGTCGAAGAAATGAATGGATTGGGATAGATAGAAAGAATACTCTTGTTTGAATTTTTATTAATGCTTAAGATGGTTTGCCCAGACTGAATGCATGCATTTGGGTTACTCTCGTAAGCGTAATCTTTTATGGTGAACGATGTGGATGTTGCCATTAAATCAAAGCGTGCCCAGCCATAGTATGTGTTTGTTCCCACAATTAGTTTTAGCGCTAAATATTTATTTGTCTCTCCTACCCAATAACCTATACTTGTTCCCCAAGCCATTGTGCCAGGGTTGTTGTAATCATACCATGTAGCTAGTGTGTCACAAATATTAGTTGATGCAGAAAATGCCCATGGTAAATGTACACCACTAACAAAATTCCCTGCATAAGCATTGTTATTTTGAGGGTAACACATAACCCCAACCGTACCGCTAATTCCACCAAATTGAATCATAAAATCAACAACAGTGTCATTATTTAAATCTAAAGGATATGTAGCATTGGGAGTAGCGTCAGGTATGTCCGTATATATAATTTGTGAGTATAACCTAGTATTGAAAACAAATAATATCAATAAACAGTTTAGGTATACCGCTTTTTTTAGAATTATAATTTTTGTTTTCATATTTTATCGGAACTGATTATTGCGCTACCTAGCACTTTTAATTGTAAAGTTAATACTTTTGTGTTGGCATTTTAGCATTGGGCTAATGGTTTGTTTCTTGTCTTATTAATACTTTGGTTTTACAAATGTTAATATAATTCCAATTAGGTTTATTAACCAATGTAGGCCAATGAAAAATATTAAATACACAAGCCAAATAATTCCTGAACCCCCAGCGCTTCTGTAGCGCAGGTTATAAAGAAATAGAGTGCTGTAAAGTCCTACTATTATTAAATTTATCGTTACCGTTTTTAGTCGGTTTTTACTTCTTATTGTCATAATAACAAGTGTCAGTCCGAAAATCAGATAGCAAAAAAGTAGATATAAATTATCTTCACTCATTCTTAGTTGTATTGCCTTTTAAACTTACTTTTATAATTTTCTCGCTAAGCAACAGTTTTATTTGAAACATTATTTGCCAAAGCTTTACTAACAAATATAAAAATTTATAGGACTTTTGTAAAGTTAAAATTACTATTCTTCACTAACCGATCTTATTGACAAATGCTTTAATATCTGTTAAACTTTTTGCTTACTGTGTATTATATTTTTTTTGCTGCCGCCGAGTTAATTTTCTATACTTGGCCACAAACTATTTTATTTGTCGAATGGAGGACCTTTGAATTTCAATTTCGATAATTCAAATTTTGTCCGTCTTTAGAGGATTTGTCTGTGGCAATTACCTATTATGTTTTGCAGCTAGAACTGTTATTGTGAAAGTTTTTTGTCACCTAAATATTAATAACAAAAATAAAATGTTTCTATGCATTTGCAATTCAAAATGATTATATATCGCAAAGTGCCATTTATCTGCAAATGCTTATGCTTCTTCCAGCATAGCTTTTAGAGCGGTTATGCGCTAGGCAATTAATTTTCAAAGTCCAAATTAGTTGGTTCGTTTACTGTTGGATATTTTTTTATTGTTGTTGAACTAGTTGAAGGTGCAAAATCTGATATTATTTCAAAAGTTATATTGTCAAACCATATTTGTCCAGTGCCATCTATTAATGCTCCATATGCAAGTAAAGACGCATTATTAGGAACATCTAAAATGATTTCATACTTAGTCCATTCTGTTGTTCCTTTTATTGGTCTGTCACCCATATTATCAAATGAAAGTGGCTGGTGTGAATTAGATTTGTCAACACGAAGCCAAATTCCTGCCCAGTTTGTAACGTTTTTAGTTTTTACAAATGAGGTCATCTTAATTTTTTTTCCAAGATATTTATCAGGAACACACTGTTGCATAAGAGTTCCAAAACCATCAATCCTTTTGTCTATTGATTTTATTGTTGCTGCATTTTTTCCATTTTGTCCACTACCTTTTTCTATTCCCATTTCGTAACTTTTTGGCATGCTACCCGCATTGAACCAAGAAGTTGGTGTGTCAAAAGAGAGTATTTCAAAAGTTAGGCCAATGAGAAGTAAATTTCTAAGAAAAGATTTTTCCATATTAATAGTTTTAGGTTTAACAATTTTATAGAACGTTAGTGTCTAAAAAAGTTCAAATGTCTTTTGTGCTTGTGCATAACGTTTTTAGGTTTTGTATAATGCAGATTTTAAAACTGGCAACTGTCTACAACCATAATTGTAAATTAAATTTACAATTATTTTTTAGCAAAGCAAAATAACAATGTGCCAGCATCGGCGGATAATAATTTGCTTTTTGAATATCCATCAAACCGTAATGACTTTTTATTGCGTAATTTTTTTTAGTATTTTTATGATATCATCTTTCAACTTAAATTATAAAATTGTATAGTGAAAAATGTTTTTATTTTTCTTGTATTATTGTTGTCAAGGAGTGTTTATGCTCAGCTTGTGGTTACAAGTGCTTTAAC
>CANHPI010000097.1 GCA_947462425.1 Bacteroidota bacterium | reverse complement strand
TTATATGCTGAGGTTTTTTCAAGTATTACAGATATGGATAAAAGTACCCAAACTTTAGCTCAAAAATTAGCTAGCAGCAATCCTGAAGCTATGATGATGCTTAAAAAAGCAATGTGGGAAGGAACTGAAAATTGGGATACATTATTAATTGAACGTGCAAAAATGAGTGGTACTTTAGTTTTATCAGAGTTCACTGTAAATGCTATAAATAAGTTTAAACAAAAATCATAATTATTTTGTTATTGTATTCATGATAGTATATGTTGTCATTTTTTTAATCTCGTTTTTCGGGATGGAGTTTGTTGCTTGGTTTACGCATAAGTATATTATGCATGGCTTTCTATGGTCACTTCATAAAAGTCACCACGAAACAAGAACGCAATTGTTAGAAAAAAATGATTGGTTTTCAATTATTTTTGCTATTCCTAGTTGGCTATTTATTATGCTTGGCATCATGTATAATAGTCCAATTTCTGTTTTAATAGGAGCAGGGATGACGGCTTATGGCATTGCATATTTTATTGTTCATGATATTATAATTCATCAACGCATTAAGTGGTTTAGGAATTTAGATGGAAAATATGTTAAGAACCTAAGAAGAGCTCATAAAATTCATCATAAACATTTAGGAAAAGAAGATGGAGAATCTTTTGGTTTTTTAATAGTTAATAAAAAATATATTACCTAATAGTTGATCTCATTTTTTATTCCTTTAACGTGATTGTATTAAAGGAATTATTTTTAATTCGCTTAGCAGAATATTGAAGTAAAATTAAATAATTATACTTTACGTTTCAATCTATTTATGATTGAAGAAACACTCATTGTAGCAATAAAAAATAATATTAGTTTTAACGAATCTAATATTATACCCGACACAGTAGCGCCTCTGAAAAATAATTTATAAAACCCTTCTAATGCCCAGTTTAAAGGTATTACTGAGCTAATATCGCGCATAATTTGTGGCATCACATAAGTTGGCACCCAAATGCCACCCAAGGCCGACAATAATAATATTGATAATGACCCCATGATGGCGCCTTGTTGTTCGCTTGATGCTAAAGTTCCTACCATAACGCCATATCCAGTTGCAGCAAATGATACCGATACTGCCACTATCAAAACGCCTAATAAACTATTACCTAGTTGTAAAGCCGGTAACCCAAATATGGGTAAAATATATAAGCCAACTGAAAGCATCAATAAAAATTGTAGTAAACATACAATAACGTACACAATAATTTTTCCGTTAATTAATAATAAATAGGAAGTAGGAATGGTATACAATCTAAATACACTATCATCTTTTTTTTCTTTCATAATACTACCTGCTAAAGGAATCACAATAAAAAACATTGCAAAAATAGTCCACGCAGGAACATTGTGCTGAACTGCATTAGGAGCAATTTCTCCAATTAAATTTGAAGCAAAAACTTCTTTGTAATTTATTATTTGAGATTTAGCATAGGTGTTTTTTGGTGCGCCTAAGTTATTAGGTATTAATTCTGTTATTTGTGCCGAAAATGTTTGAAACATAATCTGCGTTTTTACCGTTGAGATAAATTCGTGCATGTAGCTCGTAATGGAAGTGACGAAGGATTTTTTAGCGATAGGATCAATATAAAAAACAATATCAACTGAATCTGCTTTAAAGTTAGCTGCTTCTGTTGGTATCGTATCAACTACTAACGTTTCATTTACTAAGGCTGAAACATTATCGCGAATTGCTTGCGTGGCACCTTTTGGAATTACAATCCCAATTAAAAACTTACCTTTGGCTACAGCCGCCCTTGCCGATTCTGAAGTTGCCGGTTTTCCATTAATCGAATCGGTTAAATTACACAACGAAGAATTTTTTAGCCCTTTGTAAATGGTAAGTCCTAATGTATCTTGATCATCGTTAACTAAAACAATGGGAATGCCTTTTTCGTTAATCGTTTTAAAAGCTGATTCTTGAATTAAAGTCATAACTATAATTAAAATCATAGGCATGATAAATAAAATAGACAAGCCTATTTTATCTCTAATCAAAATCAGAGTTTCTTTTTTAATTGTTGCCCAAAGCTTATGTTTCATTAATCTCTTAATTTACGTTTGGTTAAATTTAAAAACACATCTTCTAAATTAGATGAACCAGGTGTGTTTGAGATTAAATCTTTTGGAGAGCCCTGACTTAAAATTTTTCCATAATCAATAATGGCAATATCAGTACAAAAGTTTTCTGCTTCTTCTAAATGATGTGATGTATAAATGATGGTTGTTCCTTGTTCGTTCAATTCTTTTAAATGGTCAATAATTACATTTCTTGATTGCACATCAATTCCAACGGTTGGTTCATCTAAAAATAATATTTTAGGTTGGTGCAAAATACTTGCAATTAAATTTACCCGGCGTTTCATTCCACCCGAAAATGTTTCAATTCTTCTGTTTGTTGCTTTTGTTAAGCCTAATTTTTCGAGCCAGATTTTAATTTTGTCTCTTAAGTCTTTTCCAGATAAACCATACATGGATCCGTAAAAATCCAAATTTTCTTTAGCTGTTAATGTAGGGTATAATGCAATATCTTGCGGCACAACTCCTATTATTTGCTTAATTGTATCAATATTTTCATTTAAACTCATGCCGTCAATTATAACCTTACCACTAGAAGGTGCAAAAAGCCCACATAAAATAGAAATAGTGGTAGTTTTGCCGGCGCCATTTGGACCTAATATACCAAACACTTCATTCTTGTATATTTTTAAAGAAATTCCTTTAACTGCGGGTTCATCAGAATCTTTAAAAATTTTGGTTAGATTTTCTATTTCAACAATTGGAGCCCTTGACATGTTTTTTTGTAGAAAACAAATATAGGAAATATGAATAATAAATGAAGGAAACACTCTTGATATTATTACTAATTCAATGAAGGATTTGTAAGAATAAAAAAATGGAGGTGGTTTTTTCTTTTTGTGGATTTGGCTTATAAAGAAACAAGGATTTTTACACGTTGCAAATTCTGGTTATTAGAAAAAAACAGATCTAATTATCGACCGCTAACCACAATACAACTATTTAAAGCAATACGCTTAAGTTTTCATAATTAATTTTTTACTTTAATTAAAATAGTAGAGATACTATAATAGTTGAATAACAAACTTTTTAAACGCCTATATTTACAAACGTTAAAATAAAAACGTAAACTACGAAGTTTTGTTAAATAAAAATATAGTTTGAATGAATTTTAAGAAAATAAATTATATCGAGAAAGGCATAAATTGGATTCATGTTAAAACCAATGAAAAGCAATTTTTGATTTTTTCTAGTATTTTAGTGGGAGTTAGTGCAGGTATTGCAGCAGTTATTT
Organism: Bacteroidota bacterium; assembly: GCA_947462425.1. The sequence goes on along the minus strand of CANHPI010000097.1, from coordinate 5,145 downwards.
TAAAATTATTTGTATTTGGCATTCGTCATTATTTGGTAGATGGTTTTTTCTTAAAGTATGATTTCAAATATTTATACCTAATACTACCCATTATAGGTATAGGTTTAACAATATTAATTGTTAAGTATTTTTTAAAGAATCAATTAAATCGAGGAAATACAGCCATACTTTTCTCAATTGCAAAACGCAGTAGTTTTTTACCTTTTCATCAAATGTATTCTCACGTTATTACTAGTGCCCTTACAGTGGGTTTTGGTGGTTCTGCAGGATTAGAATCTCCAATTGTAAGTACAGGTTCTGCAATAGGTTCAAATTTTGCTCGTACTTATAAATTGACATATAAAGAAAGAACATTATTACTTGCCGCAGGAACAGCGGGTGGTATTGCAGGGGCATTTAATGCGCCAATTGCAGGTGTGTTATTTGCACTAGAGGTAATTTTAGTTGATATTAGTATAAGTGCTTTTATTCCGTTATTAATTGCAGCGGCCTCAGGAGCTTTATTGTCGAAAATTATATTAAACGAAACTAGTTTGTTGTTTTTTAAACTTAAGCAACCATTCGATTATAACAATGTTCCTTTGTACATTATTCTTGGTATTTTAGCCGGCGTCATATCTTTGTATTATGTTAATTTCTTCGATAAAGTAGAATCTAAATTTCAGGAAATTAAATCAGATTTTACTAAATGGATTATTGGAGGAATAGCCTTAGCGTTTTTATTTGCTTTATTTCCTTCATTATTCGGAGAAGGTTACGAAAGTATAAAAGCACTTTCTGAATTTAGAACGTCTGATTTATTTAAAGATAGTTTACTTAGCAATGTTGTAAACAATAAATGGATATTATTAGTTTTTATTACAATGACTTTGCTTTTAAAAACAGTTGCAGCCGCTATAACGCTTGGCAGTGGAGGTAATGGCGGTAATTTTGCGCCATCCTTATTTGTTGGCGCATATTTAGGATTTGCATTTTCCTTTTTCCTTACCTTGATTGGCTTTACTGATATTCCTGTTAGTAATTTTACTATTGTTGCAATGGCGGGTATTTTAAGTGGTGTTTTTCATGCACCATTAACGGCTATATTTTTAATTGCAGAAATAACTGGTGGTTACGAATTAATTATTCCTTTAATGATTGTGTCCTCTATTAGTTATATTATAGTTAAGCGTTTTCACCCTCAATCATTAGATGTGAGAAGATTGAAAGCCAAAGGAACAATAGTTTCAGATAATAAGGATACGAGTATTTTAAGTAAGATTAATACAAAAGAAATAATTGAAACTGATTTTGCAACTATTCATTTTAAAGCAACGTTACGTGATATTGTTGAAACAATAAAACATTCCAAACGAAATATTTTTCCGGTTGTAAAAAAGAATAATAAATTACTAGGAATTATTTACTTGGATACTATTAGAGAAGAAATGTTTAATTCTGAGTTGTATGATATTGTAACCGCTAAAGAGGTCATGCGTAAATCATCTATGGTGATTGACACAAAGGAAGATATTTTCGTTATTATGAAAAAATTTGAAGAATCAGGACAATGGAATTTACCAGTTGTTGAAAATGAAATTTATATTGGTTTTTTATCTAAATCTAGTATCCTTGACAAGTATCGACATGAATTACTGGAAACACTATAGTTAAACAGGGTTCGGTTGTTTATATTTTAAGTTTTTATTTAATAAAAAATCCTCTGAATCAAACGATACAGAGGATTATAAATTTTTAAGAATAACTATTTAAATTACAATTTCATCTAATTCTTTGTTTAAAAAGTGATATTCCATAAATGAGTAACTATCAGAACTTGTAACTTTTACCCATTGTTTATTTTCAAAATACCATTTCCATTGTTTGCTTCTTAAAAAACCACCTTGTTTTAAATAACCTTCAATATAAGGATGTACGCAAAGCGTTATATCTTTTGCAGACTGTTCTTTAATAATAAAACGTAAAGCATTTTCAATTTGCTCAACAAATAAAATAGTTGGTTGTACTTTACCTGTGCCGCCGCAACTTGAGCAAGTTTCTAAAACCTCAACATTTACTTCAGGGCGCAAACGCTGACGGGTAATTTGAATTAAACCAAATTTACTTGGAGGTAAAATATTATGTCGGGCTCTATCCGATTTCATTTCTTCTTTTAATGTATCAAAAAGAAGTTTTCTGTTTTCCGGATTGTGTAAATCAATAAAATCAATAACAATAATACCGCCCATATCACGTAAACGTAACTGACGAGCAACCTCAACAGCTGCTTCTAAGTTTACTTCAAGCGCGTTTTCTTCTTGTGATTTATCGCTCTTAGCTCGGTTACCACTATTTACATCAAATACATGAAGTGCCTCAGTGTGTTCAACAACTAAGTAAGCTCCGCTTTTCATAAATACTGATTTGCCAAACAAAGATTTTATCTGACGATCAATTCCGAAATTATCAAAAATAGGAACCTTACCGGTGTAATGTTTTAAAATATCAACCTTATCAGGAGAAATGGTTTTGATATAGGATTTTAAATCATCAAATACTTTTTCACTATTAACATGGATGGCATTAAAAGAAGCATTTAAAAAATCTCTTAAAATAGCATTAGTTCTATCTACTTCACCTAACAAACGAAATGGAGGTTCAGCATTCTGTAATGCTTTAAAACATTCGTCCCATTTAGAAACTAAATCAGCTACATCACCTTCAATATCTGAAACCGATTTTCCTTCTGCAACGGTTCTAATAATAACGCCAAAATTCTTTGGTTTTATGCTTTGCATTAAAGCTTTTAACCTGTTTTTTTCTTCGCTACTTCTAATTTTTGAAGAAACAGAGATTTTATCAGAAAAAGGAATCAATACAATATATCGTCCTGCAATAGAAATTTCAGTAGTTATTCTTGGCCCTTTAGATGAAATTGGTTCTTTAGCAACTTGTACTAAAACATATTGCCCCGATTTTACAGCTTCATTAATTTTTCCATCTTTGTTGATATCGCCTTCATTTTTAAAATACATTAAATTACTAACGTTCTGTTTTCCAGAACGCACAGCATCAACGTATTTAAATAACGAATTGGCCTGCGGCCCTAAATCTAAATAATGCAAAAATGCATCTTTCTCGTACCCTACATCTACAAAAGCAGCGTTAAGACCGGTCATTACCTTCTTAACTTTACCAAGGTAGATATCGCCTACCGAAAATTTTATGTTATTTTTCTCTTTATGCAGTTCTATTAAACGTTTGTCGTTTAATAGTCCTATAACAACTTCGTTAGGCGTAGAATTTATTACTAGTTCTACATTCACCTTTAAATATTTTTAATTTATATACTAATATTAAAGTTCACAAAAAACCAATTAAAGTTTAGTAAACAATAACATACACAAATAACACAAACGGTAAAGACTGCCTGTCTTCCCGTTTGTGTATAATCTTTTTTCAGAAAATCAATTAGCTAAGCTAATTATTTTTTCTTATGACGGTTTTTTCTCAAACGTTTTTTACGTTTGTGTGTAGCCATCTTATGTCTTTTTCTTTTCTTTCCGCTTGGCATAATCTTTAGGTTTTAAAAAATTTATATTAGGTTAATTATTTATTTTTTTAGTTGTTCAATGTATTTTAGTACTTCTTGCTTAGCCATTGCATCCTCAGTTAATCCGGCATATTTTTCAAGCATTTCAATTGTTTTCGTTTTTTGACCTTGTTGCTCGTAAGCATCTGCTAAATGCAAATACGCTTCAATAAATAACGGATCAATTCTCAATACATTTTCAAAACGTTTAATCGCTTTATCCCATTGCTGAGATTTTACTGAAAAGAAAGCAAACGTTAATTGAAGTTTAACATTATTACTATCCGTTTTTTCAACTTCACGTAACAATCCAATTCCTTTCATTGGGTCTTTACCATCTTCTACAAAACAAGCTGCTAATTGAATTTTTGCATCTATATTTTTATCATCCTTATTTATTGCTTCTTGATAGCAACGAATGGCGCTTTGATATAATGCTGGAATTTCATTATTATCTTTTGTAAAACGTACCGCGTAATAATAACGTTCACCGGCTTTATAATAAGCTAATGAGGTTTGTTTTCTTTTTGCTATTTGTTCTACAAAATAAGCAGCAAAATCGGGTCTTTTTTGTTTATCCCAAAATTGCACAACAGTATTAAAAGCAGAATCAATTTTTGAGTTTGTGGCACTTTTTAATAAAGCGTCATATAACTTTTTTTCATCTGGTTTCAATGTTTTAGTAGCCATGGTAATAAATGTTTCAAGGCTTACTACTTCAGTAGTTTTTGCCATCTCATCCCCTTTGGTTTCTAATTTACCAGAGTGTGTTTTTGGTGCAAGAAATAAAAGAACGAATAAAACAACAGCCGCTATTACTAAACCAATCTGTGTTTTACGAGCTAATGTCATTATTCTACTTGTTTATTATCTAATGGTTCTGCAACTTTTACATTACGTTTTACTCTTTCGCTAAATGTTTTTGCAGGCTTAAAAGCTGGAATAAAATGAGCAGGAATAATAACTGTTGTATTTTTTGAAATATTACGTCCTACTTTTTCAGCACGCTTTTTAACAACAAAAGTACCAAAACCACGTAAATACACGTTTTTTCCGTCAGTCATAGATGTACGAATAGATTTCATGAATGCCTCCACTGTTGTTTGCACAACTATCTTTTCGATACCTGTTTTTTCTGAAATTTCGTTTACTATATCTGCTTTAGTCATTTACAAAATATTTAAAATCAACGATTTAAAATTGAAAATCGGGCTGCAAAGATATACTTTTTATTGTAAATCAAAAATTTAGAGTGCTTTTTTTGAAAAAAATCTATCTTATTCCACTATTAATAAATTTTTGCCCTTTTTAACTAGTGCTGCTTTTAAAAGCAAACCCTTCAAAAAATAGAAAATTGATGTCGTTTTTTGTTTGCAAACACCCCATTAGTATTTTTGTATTACGAATAAATCAACTCGCTTTGAACACTATTATTTCTCTATTTTGAGTATATTAGCAGTCTGTATCTTTATGAAAGAGTTTTTTGAATATATAAAATCTAAGGTATTTTTTAAACACATAGCCCTTGCTTTGGTTAGCTTGTTTATTGTTTTATGGGCTTTGTTTAAATTATT
>CANHPI010000096.1 GCA_947462425.1 Bacteroidota bacterium | reverse complement strand
TAATTTCTTTTGAACCTTTATCAAGGACATTTATTGAATTAAGAAATAAATCTAACAAATATAAAAATTGGAGTTCTATTAATATTGCTTTAGGGAATTTTAACGGAGATACAGAAATAAATATTGCCGGTAATAATGACAGTAGTTCAATTTTGGAAATGTTACCTGCTCATTTAGAAAGTGCACCGTATTCAAAATATATTGGCAAAGAAAAAATTCAAGTAAAAACACTTGATTCAATTTATAATGAGTTATGCCTTAAAGAAGACAATGTTTATCTTAAAATCGATACTCAAGGATTTGAAAAACAAATCTTGGATGGTGCCATTAATTCATTAGCGGTAATAAAAGGATTGCAAGTAGAATTGTCTTTAGTGCCCCTTTACAGTGATAGTGTTACGTATATTGAAATGATAAAATTCTTAAATGATAATGGTTATGTATTACATAGTATTGAGCCAGGTTTTTTTGATCAAACCTCTGGAAGATTGCTGCAATTTGATGGGATTTTTTATAAGGATTAATTCTAATAAATAGATTTTATTTTTTTGTGAAGAAGAATAGTATATTTTTTTTATTGTATTTATTTTTTTTAGCTTTTATTCCACTAGTAAGAGCTTTAATCCCTTTATTGCCAGAAATATTAATTCCTAAGTATTATATAATGATACTTTGGGGCATCCCAATATACTTATCAAACAGATTAAATAATACTTATAGTCTAATGATTTCTATGTTTTGGATTGTTTGGTTCTTATTAGGTTCCGTTAACATAATTGCCTCCTATTTTGTTTATGGTCATTGGTATTTATTCGATGTGGAGCAGACAAATCTTATTTATTTTTTTTATGTAACGACTTTTATTTTTGGGTTGCTATTAGTCGAAAAGTTTATAAATAAATTAACCCATCTTTATAAATTTAATAAAAAAGTAAGTGACATAAAAAAAGATAAACTATTATCTGATGTTAATCCAGCCGTAGGTTTTGTTTTAATTATTTTTCCATTTATTTGGTTTTTTAGCGTATTTGTAAACATAGGATATGTGCCTTTGCTATCAGGTTTAAATATAGAGGAAAATATGTACACTGATGATTTCGGTCCCCTATATGGTTTTACTGGAATTAATATATTATCAATGCTTTATGTTTTTGATAAAATTGTAAACGAAACATTGAAAATAAAAGTTAGACTATATAGTTTTTTGTTATTTATTTATATGTTTATCTCAGTAATGAATGGAAAAAGGATGATTTTAATTATTTTTTTCTCCGCAGCACTTTGTTTTTATATTAAAAGCAAAGGTGTTAAAGCATTTAATTTCTATTTTATTTCAGTTAGTTTTATTATTGTAATTTTATTTTATTCTAGCATATTATTCCTTAGGCAAGGAAAAGGAAAGGTTAGGAATTCAAATACAGCATCTACTTTTTCAATTGTTGGCGTTGAATATAGAGATTTTGCATGGGCAATAAATAACATTGATCCTAAGGATCTTTTGAAGCACGATTGGGCTGCAAGTACTTTTGCCTCCGGCATAAATTCTAGTATTTTAAGTTTTTTCGGTGTAAATAAATATGAAGAAACACACAAAGCTTTAGGCTTTGTTTCTAAGCCTTTATTTATGGGTGGATTTTTTGGAGTTAGGACTGGTTTAATTAGTGAGTTATTTTTCGCTTACAAATATTATGGATTGTTAATAATTTTTTTGTTTGGAGTATTAATAGGTTGGATAAGTAAACTTATAGCAGAGACAAAATCGAAATTTATTTTACTATTTTTATCTGCTACATTTAGTTTATTCTTTCTAATAGTGCTAGAACAATCGATTGATGTTGTAGGAACACTTCCTGTATTTTTATATTTTTGGCTTCTTAGCATCACAATTTTAATACCACTTCATGGTAGGCGTAAATAACTTTAAAACATTAATAGTAAGTCTTTTAGAAAAATGATTTTTATAATAATACCAGTTTTTAATCGTTGGAAATATACAGAAGCATGCATATTAAGCCTCCAAGAACAAATCTATTCAGACTTCAAAATAATTGTAATTGATCATGGTTCCAAAGATGGAACGTCTTCTAATATTGAAAAACAATTTCCAAATATTATTTTAATAAAGGGGAATGAAAGTATGTGGTGGACAGCTGCAACAAACTTAGGTTTAATTTATTCTCTTGAAAATAAAGCTGACTATGTTTTGTTACTTAATAATGACCTAATAGTTAATGAAAATTATTTAAGTTCTTTATACAATGTTTTAATTATGAATCAGCCATGTGTGGTTGGATCTGTGTCTGTTGATATTCATAATTTTAAAAACGTTGATTTCTGTGGTTTAAAATGGAATAAGTATACCGCAAAAATAAAAAATTTAGCCGATGACTATTCAACAATTGATTTGTTGAATAGCCAATCTAGTAATGAATTTATTGAAACAGATATGTTGCCTGGCAGAGGTGTTTTGATTCCAATTAGTTTAGTAAACAAATTAGGTCTTATGGATGAGAGTAAATTCCCACACTATGGAGCTGATTTGGACTATAGTTTAAAAATAAAGAATATTGGATATAGTTTATTAGTATCAAAAGAAGCTATTGTTAAGAGTCATATTAAAGAGACGGGAATACCTATTAGAGATAATGGCAATTTGAATATTAAGATAATTATTAAAATATTTTTTTCAATAAAATCTCCGAATAATATAAGAACAAGGTATTATTTTGCTTTAAATCATTCACCTATAAGTGTTATACATTTCTTTCTAGATATTGGACGTATAATGTTTTCTTTATTATTAAAATAAAATTTTAAAAATTATGATTATTATAAAAAAAATTTTACTAAAGTTTTTTAAAAAAAATATTAGTAAAATGCAATTAAAGAAAGTTAAAAAGTCAAGAGATTCCGTAAGAATTATAATTGGCTCCGGTTATACTTTTTACAAAAATTGGATTTTAACAGATATAGAAACACTTAATATTATTGTTAAAAATAATTGGGAAAAATATTTTGAGCCAGATACTATAACATCAATTTTAGCAGAACATGTATTTGAACATTTAGATGAAACTGATTTTGATTTAGCTTTGGGCAATATTTATCATTTTCTTAAAATCGGAGGCAAGCTCAGGATAGCTGTTCCTGACGGTTTTCATGCATCTAAGGATTATATTGGAAGAGTAAAGCCTGGAGGAACAGGAAATGGATCGCACGATCATAAGTTTTTGTATGATTATTTGTCACTTTCAATTAAACTCGAGAAATATGGATTTAATGTTAATTTAGTTGAATATTTTGATGAAAATGGAAAATTCCATATAGCACCCTGGAATGATTTTGATGGGAAAATTAAGCGATCTGCATTAAATGACACTCGTAATTTCGACGGTAATTTGAATTATACCTCATTAATAATTGATGCAATTAAATAAATTGGAGCCAGCACCAATAATTTTATTCGTTTATAAACGCTTAAATAATATTAAGATTACAATTGATAGGTTAAAAAAAAATAATTTAGCTTTAAGTTCAACTTTAATTATATTTTCAGATGGTCCCAAGGATGAATTTGAAAATTGTGAAATTGAGAATATCAGAATATATTTAAAAACTATTACTGGCTTTAAAACTATTAATATTTTTTACTCATCTCTAAATAATGGTTTAGCTAAATCAATTATTCTAGGAGTAACTCAAGTTTTAAAAAACTATAATTCATGTATTGTATTAGAGGACGATTTAATAACTAGTCGAAATTTTTTGAATTATATGAATGACACTTTAAAGTTTTATAAAAATGATTTAAGGGTGTTTTCTATTGCAGGATACTCTGTTCCAATCAAATCTTCAAGTCAATATGATGTTTATTTCACAAAACGTTCTTCATCATGGGGATGGGCGACATGGAAAGATAGATGGGTAAATATTGATTGGGAGGTAAATGATTACGAAGTTTTTAAGTCTGATTCAAAAAAAAGAAGGGCATTTAATCAAATGGGATCTGATATGTGTCACATGTTAGACAAACAAATGAATGGAAAACTTAATACATGGGCTATTCGTTGGTGCTATCATCAATTTAAGTATAATTTAGTTTCAGTGCATCCATTTGTTTCCAAAATTCAGAACATCGGTTTTGGTTCAGATAATGCTACAAATACAAAAGAGGTCTTCAATCGATTTGAAACTGTTTTGGACAAAGGTGAAAGGATTGAGTTTAATTTTTCTAGTGAAATTAAATTAGATAAATATATTATTAAACAATTTACAAAACAGTTTACTATTTCAAGTTGAGTAAAGTATAAATTAATAAATAGTTTCAGTAAATTATTCAATTAAAGTATTATGATGATAAAGGATTTCATTCCACCTATTTTTATAAAATTGTTTAAAATTACTCGCGAATATAAATCATATCATGAGGCTTTACATATGGCTAAAAATGGCGCATATGAAAATAAAATCTTGTGCCAAGTAGTTGCTGAAAAAACGAAAAGATTTATTACTCAGTATAAAGCAAAACCATATCAGTTAAATGCTACTAATGTTTTTTTGTTGGCAACTATCCAAAGTTACTTTAACGAAACTAAAAAGAAAGAAATGCACATTCTTGATTTCGGTGGTGCCTGCGGAATACATTATTATGAAATGCTTCCATTTTTACCAAAAGATTGTATAGTTAAATGGACGGTTATAGAAACTAATGAGATGGTAAAGGCGGCAAAAAAAATTGGATGTGGAAACCAAAATTTGAATTTTATATGTGACAGTGATGAAGTTAATGGAGATGTAGATTTTATTTATAGCTCATGTGCCTTGTTGTATGTGAAGGATCCTTATCTTGATTTGGATAAATTAATGAAACTAAATGCAAAGTGGATACTGTTTAATCGCATGATGTTCAACGAAGATGACAGAGAGATTTATACCTTGCAAAAATCAAAATTATCAGCAAACGGGCCGGGTAAATTACCTAACGAATATTTGGATGTTGAAATGAGCTATCCACACACAACGCTGTCTTTACCTAAATTTAAAAAGGCATTAAGTGAGTTTTATTCCATAGAATGGGAGTTTAAAGAAACTAGTGGCACACACCAAGTCAATTTACATAAAGTAATAGGCATGGGATTGCTTTTAAAACTAAAAAGTCATTAGGTTTTATAAATAATGCGTAATTTCTGTACTTTATTTAATTCAAATTATAAGTTTCATGCTTGTAGTTTATTTGATTCTCTAAATGCTAATCATACAGATTTTAATTTGTATTGTTTATGTATGGATGAGATTTCTTTGCAGTATATTAAAGAAAAGAAATTATCAAATCTAATCGCAATTAGTATTACAGAAGTTGAGACTTATTATCCACAGTTACTTCAGGCAAAAGAAAATCGAAGTTTAGTTGAATATTTTTTTACTTGTACTTCAGCTATCTGTAAGTATCTTTTAGATGTACAAAAAGATATTGAAGAAATAGTTTACCTTGATGCTGATCTCTATTTTTTTGATACACCAGAAATTATTTTTGATGAGATTAAAGACGCCTCCATTTCTATTATCCCTCATCGTTTTAAAGGAATTAATAAATTGCGTAATATTTTTGGGTATTACAATGTTGGATGGGTTTCTTTTAAAAAGGATGAAAATGGATTAGCTTGCGTCAATGATTGGTTTAATAAATGTATAAATTGGTGTTATGATAAACTTGAAAAAGATAAGTACGCTGATCAAAAGTATTTAAATGAATGGCCGATAAAATTTAAAAATGTATGTGTTATTCAAAATATAGGAGCCAATGCAGCTCCTTGGAATATTGGTAATTATAGATTAACCGTCGAAAATGATAAAATTTTTGTTGATAAAACCCCTCTTATTTTTTATCATTATGCTGGATTAAAGTTTATAGATAATTATTTTTACACAACTTGTTCTTCCTATTTTTCAAAATTAAGTGAATGTGGTAGAAATAATATTTACTTAGTTTATCTAAACAAGCTAAATAGCCTTGGATATCTACCACAAACAAATTTAAGGCAGAAACGAAATTTTTTTCATAATACTATTCGAAAGTTTATTCGTTTTGTGTTTAAAGATAAAATTAAGTTTATAAATAACTCTGATCTAAACGATAACATTCTATTTATATTGCATTTACCATCTCCAATTCATGGTGCCTCTGTGATGGGCCAATTAATAAAAGAGAGCGACCACATTAATTCGAATTTCAACACGACCTTCATTAATTTGTCTACTTCAAAAAGTATTCATGAAATCGGAAAACATTCGATTCGAAAATTGGGTATAACCTTAATTATGTTCTTTGATGTTTTAAGATTACTTATAACAAACAAATATGATTTGGTCTATATTTCAATGACTGCCAATCCTCCAGGATTTTTTAAGGATTTTTTATTGGTGTTGTTAGTTAAATTATTTAATAGGAAAATTGTATATCATCATCACAATAGGGGATTTTCAGGGTTTTCGAAAAATAGATTAATAGCCTTTTGTTATAGAATTGTATTTAAAAACACGAGAAGTATTTTATTATCTGAAAAATTGTTTCCTGACATCAAACAATTCGTTAGTCCTAAACATGTATATTATGTGCCTAACGGTATTAAGGATGTAACTTATTCTAATTTAATTATGGATAGTGCGCCTAGCATCATTTCCATTTTATTTTTATCAAACATGATGGAATCGAAAGGTGTATATGTTTTAGTAAATGCTTGTGAAATTTTAAAACAAAGAAACGTTTTATTTCGATGTCAATTCATTGGATCATGGGCAGATGTTAGTGAGGCAGATTTTAATCAAATAATTGATAGGAAAGGATTGCAAAACGAGGTTAAGGCTTTAGGCCCTAAGTTTGGAGTGGAAAAAGAAAATTATTTTAAGAATAGCCAAATTTTCGTTTTCCCTACTCATTATAGTTTAGAAACGTTTGGTTTAGTTGCAGTAGAAGCCATGCAACATCAATTACCATTAATAGTAAGCAATGTTGGTGCTTTGCCTGACATCGTTGACGATGGTATAAATGGTTATGTTATTGAAGAGAAGAATCCAAAACTATTGGCAGATAAAATTGAGTTTTTAATCAATAATCCTGTCATTAGAAACGAAATGGGCCAGAATGCTTATGAAAAGTATAAATTGAACTATACATTGTCACATTTTGAAACGAGTTTTGTAACCTGCCTACAAAGTATATTAAAAGAACCTGTTTCATAATAAACGAAAATCAAACACCTTTATCTTTTGTTCTTTCTTACCAAAAATAATTTATTTAAAACGGCATTAGATTCTTTAACTAATGAGAAATTACTAATTACCACCCTCAATGCACATTCATACAACCTTGCGCAAACAAATTTAGCTTTTAGCGAGGCTCTAAAAAAAAGTGATGTCTTATTGCCGGATGGCATTAGCATTGTATTGGCAAAGCGTTTTTTGGATGGCTCAAAACTCAAAAAAATAGCTGGTGCCGATTTGTTTCATTATGAAATGAATCGCTTAAACAACGAACACGGTTCATGTTTTTTTTTAGGGAGCACAGCGCAAACTTTGCAACTCATCCAAGCAAAAGCCGCCATAGAATTTCCACATGTGAAAGTGGAGACGTATTCTCCGCCTTTTAAGGATGCATTTAACGACGAAGACAATGCTTTGATGTTAGACACTATTCGTCAATTCAATCCCGATGTCTTATTTATTGGCATGACGGCACCCAAACAAGAAGTGTGGGCCTATGAACACTTAGAGCAAATACAAGCGAAGCACATTTGTTGTATAGGGGCTGTATTTGATTTTTATGCAGGCACCATCCATCGTGCTCCTCAATGGATTATTCGCATGGGTTTAGAATGGCTTTACCGTTTAGGTAGTGAGCCAAAACGCCTATGGAGACGCTATTTGATTGGCAATGCACAGTTTGTTTTTTTGATTTTAAAAGAAAAATTTCGTTCTTTGGCTTAGTTTATGCCTACAAGAAAAAAGAGTTTATACCGCTATTCCCAATACACCAAATTCATTGGTTTGTTTGGAGATGTCGTTTTGTTAAACCTAGCAATCGTCATATCCTATTATATCAGGTATGGAAACACCGTTCGCTTAAGTGATTCTTTTGCTCAATCTACATTGATTTTAAGTAATTTGATTTGGGTATTTATCTGCTTGTATTATGATGCGTACAATTTCATGCGTGTTGGTTACATCGAAACTTTATTTTCTAAAACCACCAAATTATTAGGTCTTTTCTTATGTGTTTTATTTGGTTTGATTGTCTTTCTAAATTACGACGGCATATCTCGTTTGCGTTTAGGATATTTTTCTGTGTTGTTTTTTATTGCATTAATTTTATTCAGGTATGCGTTTGTTTGGTTTCTAAAAAAAATACGTAAAGCCGGTTATAATTACCGTCGCGTCATCATCATTGGGGCAGGGCAAAAAGGAAAAGACATCGAGAAAATTTTATCCAAAGATGTATCGTATGGGTATCAAGTGCTTGGCTTTTTTGATGATGTGGCTGCTACTAAAGCAACCTCAACGGCAGGTTCTGCAGGTGGTTTAGATG